>CAJOPI010000107.1 GCA_905236275.1 uncultured Lachnospiraceae bacterium
ACCATATATTTGGTTTCTGCTCTGTTTTTTTGCCATAAAACAGCCCCTCGAACTCTTTTGGTAAAAAAAGATAAAAGGATATATAATAAAACCTTGTCGGTATGATCAGGTGTAGGATTGCAATGAATGGATTTGACAGATGGAATTTCGCAGATTGTATATTTCTTTGAAGGTGTTTTTTTACTATGTTTTTATAAATGATAACTCAAAAAATATTTTGTGTCAACAAAAGTACACAAACGATAGCTTTTAACAAACGTATGTATTTGTATACAATGCTTATAATTATAAATATATTCAATGATATTATCGACATAGGTAACAGATTTCTTTATGGTTTCATAGAAAAAATTCCATTTATTTTTATAAAGATTTTTATTATGGTCAGATTATTCGTCAGGAATCTTTTATACCGTAAAAAGAAGATTAAGGAGAGTTAGGAAATGCCAAGAATAGGAAAAAAGATTTATAAGAGAAAAGACGGACGATGGGAAGGTCGTTATATTTACTGTCGTATTAACGGAAAGGCCAAGTACAGGTCGGTATATGGGCATACCTGTGAGGAAGTAAAAGAAAAACTCGTAAAAGCTTTAGCAGCACTTGAACGGAATAAGAAGAAGGTTTCAGCAGGCAATGTAGAAGTGATAGGCGGAAAATGGCTTTTGGAAGAATCAAACCGACTGAAGGAGTCTTCGATAAACAAATATGAGGGCATTCTGCAGCGTTATATTTTTCCGGAGTTTGGTGACAGGGATCTGTCGGACATTGCAAACAGTGAATTGATGGATTTCAGCAACAGGCTCATAAATGAAGGCGGTATGAAAAAGCTTGGGCTCAGTCCGTCAACCGTAAATCAGGTAATGTCGGTTATGAATTCCCTTAGGATTTATGCCCTTCAGAGGGACTGCACAGTGAATTATACAACAGAATGTGTCAAGGTCAGGAAAGAGCAGGAAGATATACGTGTATTTTCCTTTGAAGAGGAAGATCAGCTTGTTTCGTATCTTTCCAAGCATTATGATACAACAGCTCTCGGTATACTGCTTAGCCTCTTTTCAGGTCTTCGTGTTGGAGAATTATCCGCATTAGATTGGGATTCCTTTGATTTTGCCGCCGGTACTTTTGAGATAACCAAGACAATGCAGCGTGTTAAAGCCAATGGGTTTTCCGGGAAAAAAACTGTGGTCAAGACAATGGAGCCAAAGACCAAAAGCTCTATCAGAACATTACCAATACCTGAAAATCTTAGAGAACAGCTTCTTTCTGCAAAAAGGGAAGGAGCTTTTCTTTTGACCGGAAGCAGGGATAAATTTGTGGAACCACGTACAGTTCAGAACAGGTTCAAGACGATTTTAAAGAAAGCCGGTATAGCCGATGCTAACTTTCATACGACAAGGCATACTTACGCAACACGTTGTGTTGAGCAAAACGTGGAAACAAAAGCTCTGTCAATGATGCTTGGTCACTCAAATGTTGCCATAACGCTTAACCGCTATGTTCATCCGAGCATGGAAGTCAGAATCAAGGAGATGGTAAAGCTCACAAAGCTGTTCCCTATAAATATCGTTGAGAAGAACGAGTAAAAAGGATTTTATTATCGTCAAATATTTGGTATGCATCTGTAAAGAATTCAGTAAATATGTGGCTTTTTGAGAGGTATTTGACAGAAATATACAATCTGCGAAAGTTTTATTAAAAATGGTTAACTCCTTGAAAAAACTGTAAATTGCCGCAAAAGAGGAATCTAAAGTGGCATTTTACATATGGTTTTTGACCAGAGAATAATCCCGTAATCACAACGGAAAATCTTTGCAGCATCGTACATCAATATATCAAAGCTACGGTAAAAAATGAAGATGTGGAAAAGTAAAAGGATGAGATTCGCGTAAAACAAGAGGGAAAGAATATGTGGTATATGATTCAGGTAAAAACCGGTGAGGAACAAAAACTTAAACTTATCATAGAAAGAAGACTTGAACCTAAATACTACAGAAATTGTATCATCCCTCTTTGTGAAAGCGTCAGGCGAAGAAAAGACAAGTGCCTGATTATGGTGCGCCGGCTTTTTCCGGGATATATGCTGATTGACACAGATAATCCGGAAGAAGTGCATAAGGTTTTGAAGGATATTTCGGATTTCAAAGCGATTCTTGGAACAAAGGAAAACAATGATTCTGAAAATATCTTCGTCCCGATAGATAAAGAGGACGAAGAGTTTTATAAAAGCATTCTTGATAATGGCATTATGCGAGTGAGTTATGTGCATTTGTCAGAAACAAACCGCATAGATAAGGTTTTTGGACCATTGGAAAATTATTACAAATACATAACCAAGATGGAATACAGACATCGTTTTGCGACCATCGAAGCAGAAATACATGGAAAACACAGAAAGTTAAGCTTTGGACTTTGGGGAGATGGTGATCCCCGTCTTCCATGGATTGAGGAAAGGAAGCAAAATCTGAATAGGGCTTCATCGGACGGTGGTGATAGGCAGAAAAATGAATTGACCATAAATGTAGGTGATAAAATCATTTATCCGGAAGTTTATGGAGAGCAGATATTTACAGTAGATTCCATAAATCAGGCAGCAGGAATAGTTCACTCAACCATAAAGCTGTTCGGATGTGAGCAGGAGATTGAGATGTTTGCAGATGATGTCCGGAAGGTAGGCTAAGGGCATATTGCAAGGATGTACCTTGAAAACTAAAAAAGGATTTCATACTTTACATAGGGGCTCTAACATTATAATTCTTCTTTACATAATTAGCTATATGTGGTAAATTTAGAATATAGACGAATGTATGTTTAGGTTTCTTCTGCCCGTTGATTTTACAAGTAAGATGATGGAAGGAAATTAAAATGGGAGAAGAAATAAACAGAGAACACAAGGACAGGCTTTTTATATTTCTTTTCGGTAAAGAAGAAAACAAGAAATGGACGTTGGAATTGTATAATGCCATGAATGGTACGGACTATACGAATGCCGAGAATATTGAAATCAATACTATTGACGATGTTCTTTATATGGGAATGAAGAATGACGTATCATTTTTGCTTGGAAGTTTTTTAAGTCTGTATGAACAGCAAAGTACGTTTAATCCAAATATGCCGGTTAGAGATCTGATGTATCTTGGGAAATTGTATGATAAGTATATTCACAAGCATGGATTGAATATATATGGAGAACGTCAAATAAAGTTACCCGTACCGAAATTTATCACATTTTATAATGGAAATAAGGAATGTGATGATGATATTCTTAGACTAAGTGATGCATTTGAGAATAAATATAAAATTTATTCAGATGTAGATGTCAGGGTAAGGATGATCAACATAAATCCCGGTCACAATGATAGTCTTGTAAGAAAGTGTCAGCCATTATTTGAATATTCATGGCTGGTTGATAAGATAAGACAGTATAAGAAAAAGATGGATATCAGAAGTGCAGTAGACAAGGCACTAAAGGATATGCCTAAGGAATTCGTGATTCGTGAGTTTGTTGAATTAAACAGGGCGGAGGTGACGGATATGTGTTTGACGGAATACAATGAAGCTGAAGTAATGCAGATGTTCAAGAATGAGGCAAGAGAAGACGGATTGGCAGAAGGAAGGGCTGAAGGAAGGGCTGAGACAGCGGATGAGATTTTAAGAGCCATTAGCGGAGGAGCAACGATAGAAGACATTCAAAGAATGCTAACAGAAGAAAAGTAAATATAGCAATTTTAGATCCCCGATGTAAGGTATGAAGTTTATCTTA
>CAJOPI010000108.1 GCA_905236275.1 uncultured Lachnospiraceae bacterium
TGCGACAGGATTCGAACCCACGACCTTCTGGTCCGTAGCCAGACGCTCTATCCAGCTGAGCTACGCACGCACGTTATGTCGCTCTCACGCAAGCGACAATAGTTATGATACATCAGCGATATAGATTTGTCAACAGTTTTTTATCTTTTTTACATAAATTTCAGCCCATGCAGGTAAAAAACCTGACCTCACTGCAGTATCCAGCGATAAGGAATGGCTTTCCGACGTTCCGTAAAAGGGCAGGAAGCCCTTATCAAGTATCCGCTCTTTAAGTGATGTTACTAAAAAAACCGACAGCCCATGATGCAGATAATCCTCATTCACATCAATACCAATCTGCCACATATACTTTCCGTCCAAAGAAGCGCCGGCAGCGGCTATGGGAATACCGGCATCATAAGCAGCTACGGCTATCACATCAGGCTGAGTAACGGAGCCCGGCAGCGCATGCTTAAAATCCCCCACAGCCCTTAACTCATCCAGATCATTTTCATCAAACCACCGAATTTTATAAGGGCAATCCATTTCGAAGCCCTCAAAGCTTTCATCCGGCAGAAAATAAAGATGTGTGTCATGTATACAAAGCCCGTATTCATTAAGCTTTTTATCAAGTATCCTTAAATTTTCAAACTCGCAGAACCACTCACACTTAAAAGTCGAATATTTCTCACGAACCCAGTCTATCAGTTCGTCAGATGCCATGATATAGGCATCACCTTTATAGATGACCGCCCTGAAATCATCTGACATACCTTCCACAACTCTTGCCCCGTCAAGCCTTGCAGACCGGTTAATCATTATCCTGTAGTCGTTTTCACATTCAAGCGAACAATTCGTATCAAGACGGAACTGTGCTCTGGCAGTCTCATCTAAATTCATATCTGTCTATTTCCTTCATCAGCCGTTTATTTTTGTATAAATCCTCATCTGCCTTAGCCACGATTTCATCATAGGAACTCTTGAAAATATATCCCTCTGCATAGCCGTCAGCGATACCGAAGGGATAATCCTTGAACCTCGCAACCCTCACGCATTCGTCCTGCATATCACGTCTTTCTTTTATCACCGAGGACATAACCGGGTCAATATATATTGCGCAGAATTCGTCACCACCGATACGGTATATTCTCCATGCGTCTTTCATGCAGTTCTTGATAATCTGTGCACCCGCCGAAATGAAATCATCACCACAGAGATGACCGAATTTATCATTGACGATTTTTAAGTTATTCAGGTCAAAGATAATTACACCAATCTTTCGTTTTTCGTTTTTCAGGCGTTTCTGGTCTTCCTTATAGCAGTTTTTATTGTAAACACCTGTATACATATCAACAAAGGCCTGCTGCCTGTATGCATCAACAGGATTTTCAAGCGCAAGGAACATTCCTACCGATACTATTGCCGCAATTCCCGCAGTAGCCCTGATTTCACGCACAAAAATCTGCAAAAAGGTAACGAAAATCAGCGTAATCTCCACCGGTATCATTATTTTGCAGAAATTTTCCCCGACTTCCTTGAACCTGATGATAAGAAGCAAAATCGTTGAAATTTCATAGAAGATAACGACGGCAAAGGTGATTTTCAGAGGCATTCCCTCCGTATAAAGCAATCCGCCGATTTTTACGTATTCAATCTTAAAGAATAAAATCGCAATCAGATTCAGTCCTACTATTATATAGGACGCAATTCTCACATTTTTTCTTGCCTTTTTGAAATAAGCGATACCATGAACATAGGTAAAAATCTCGTTTATGCACATGACAGCACTTATATATAGAAGTCTTTGGAAAAAGTCGCAGATAAAAGGCAGCACACGACTGTCATTTGCGACTATGAAAGAAACTATGTCCAAAAGCGCATGAAGAAGCGCAAACATACATATCCTTATGAAACTGTTATCCCTTGAAGTTCTCTGCGTCCTTATGCAATAGGAAAGCAAAAAACAAAGTACAACAGAGCTAACGACTTCTTCTCTAAGAATGTATATTAAATCAGTAATATTTTCCATCCTGCAACACCCCTGAGGAACTGTTCGTAAAGACCCTTTGAACAAATCCCATGACAGTTTCCCACAAAACTGTCTTAAAAAACATTTCTAAAATTATAACACATTAGGGGTAGAAAAATCTGCCTTATATAGTTCTAAATAAAATACATGAACCTCGAACGTTACAATTCCGTCAACAGCCTGAAATTTGCTTCCGGCTGTTGACGGAATATGAAGTGTTAGCAACATACTTATACACAAACATTAAACCCGCCTGCCGAGACTGACTCGCCGCCGCTTCCATAAACCGGCGGAATGTTGATTACAGGCACGGACTGCTGAGTTGACGATAGTGACATTGGTGCAGAGCTTCCACTCGGTATTGCACTTCCGCCGCTCTGCTTTGCCTTTTCGTGTTCCATGAGCCCTTTAAGATATTTCTTGTCTGCCTCGGCAATTTCCTTCATTTCCTTGCTGCGATGCTTGATTTTCAACTTCTTTAAGCTTTCAGCAGACATATTGGGATCTGGAGCACTTGCACCCTCCACAAGTTCATCAAGAGTCTCCGAAAGAGCATCTTCAAGTTCCTGAAGAGCTTCCTCCATCATAGCTTCCATTTCTTCCGAATATAAATCTTCACTTATTTCAGCAAAGTCTTCTGCCGGGAAAAGTTCATCCGTCGTTTTCTCACTGCCAAACTCTCCCCCTGCAAGTCCTTCTTCCTCAAATTCTTCCTCCGAAAGCTCTTCTTCCTCTTCTTCGTCAGAA
>CAJOPI010000109.1 GCA_905236275.1 uncultured Lachnospiraceae bacterium
AGCGAACGCAAGTGAGCTTAGTGAGAGTGTATGCACAGCTGCACGAAGTGCGGAACAATCCCTGACATCACTTTTGACCTTAACATCTTAAGTATAAAAAACAGACTGTCGCAATAATTTCAATGCGGCAGTCTGTTTTTTATGATGATGTCAAAAATCATTTCAATCTTTCTTTAATTTTTTTCCCTAAAATAACAGCAATAACAATCTTCACAAGATCAAATGGAATGAAGGGTATAACTGCAGCAAATAAAGCGGCTCTAAGTGACATGGAAGCCTGTGCGGAGAGCCATACGGTGCCGATGGCGTAGGCTGCAATAAGCCCTAAAAGGCAGCCGAGCATATGCAGATAGATATTGCTGCTTTTTTCGATGAAAATTCCTGCGATGTAAGCCATAAGAGCATAAGCTATGATATAGCCGCCTGTGGGTCCGAGGACTTTTCCGATACCGCCGCTGAATCCTGAAAATACGGGAAGACCTGTAAGTCCTATAAGGATATATACGACGCAGGCTAAGGTTCCTAAGTTTTTTCCAAGGATACAAACGCTTAGAAATATGGCAAGCGGAACGAGTGAAACCGGTATGGGACCGATGGGAATCGTTAAGGGTCCGCATATGGAAATCAATGCGGCCATCATTCCGGTTAAGGCAAGGTTTTTCGTTGATGAAAGCGTAAGGGTTTTAGTATTCATTAGTCTCTCCTCTGTCATAAATATAGCAAACGTCATTGCGTTTACTATAAAACATATTTTTTCTTTAACAGTATATAAAAAATTTACCAATATGTAAACTATAAAAATAAATTAGTTTACAATAGGCTTGAAATATATATGTCCCAAGATACATACAAGTTGAAATTGCCTGATTTATGCGGTACAATCAAATTTGAAAGTGTTTTCAATTTATTCAGGGGTCTGTTGAATGATTTCTTCAAAGCATCGGGTTTTATATCAAATACTGAAAGTGAATGAAGGCTATATTTCGGGTCAGGAAATTGCAGAGAAGCTTGGCATTTCGAGGACGGCGGTAAATAAGGCTGTGACGGCAATCAAGGCGGAAGGATACAGAATTGATGCTGTAAACAGAATGGGCTACAGGATAAGGGAAAATCCGAACCGGATAAATTTTGGAGAGCTTTTGAATTATCTTGATGAGGAGAGGATAGATAAAATTGCAATATATGATAAGCTTCTTTCTACAAATGTCACGCTGCATGAACTTGCGGAAAAGGGTGCAGAAAACGGGCAGGTCGTAATTGCTTCCTCACAGACTGCCGGACGCGGAAGAGAGGGTGGAACCTTCGATTCGCCTGACAATAAAAGCATATATATGTCATATCTGATAGTTCCGAATGGGAAAATCGATATTAAGAAAGTCACACCGAAGGCTGCGGATGCAGTCAGGGACTGCCTGAACGAAATGCTTGAAGCAAAGAAAATCAGCATTGAATATCCGGGAAGCCTTTATCTGGGAAAAAAGAAAATCTGTGGTATTCTTACAGAGGTGCTTCTGGAAGCCGAGAGCAACTATATAAGGTATCTTATGGTTGGCATAGGCGTGAGACCGGTAGAAGATATAAAGCGTGCAGAATTTACAGCAAGGCTTATAAAAAAACTGGATAACGAACTTTAAGGGGGGATAAGGAATGGAAAAAAAGACTGATTACAGTAAAAAAACAGCCTTTACGGTTAATTTCATGGCGACGACGGCAGCGCTTGCACTTTCGATTGCGATTTTTTTCTTCTTTTACAGATTTGATGGGGTGGTTAAATTTGTAAACAGTATCATTAATATTCTCATGCCCTTTATTTATGGAGCTGCTTTTGCATATCTTTTAAGCCCCGTCTGTAATTTCTTTGAAAAGCTATTTCTGAAGGCTTTTGCAAAGCTAAAGAACCCGAATGGTATTTCGGAGGCACTTTCGATAGTGGTAAGTATTATACTGGCACTTGTGGTTATAATGCTGTTTTTCGTGGCTGTTATACCGCAGATATATGAAAGTGCGTTAGGAATAGTAAAAATGGCTCCTGCGGCATATAAAAACTGTGAGGGCTTTTTGACTAAGCTTCTCGCAGATTATCCTGAGCAGGCTGCATATATCGGTAACAACATGAATGATGTTTATGATAAATTCCAAAAATGGATGAGCACCGATATGCTCAATTCTCTGGGACAGGTTGCCGGCAGCGTTGGAAGCGGAATAAATAACGTGGTGAATGTTTTTAAGAACCTGTTTTTGGGATTTCTTGTTGCAATCTATATGCTTTTCTTCAGACGGAGATTCGCAAAGCAATCTAAAATGGCTCTCTACGGGCTCTTTCCAAAAAGGTTTTCGGATCTTGTCTATGAAGAGGTTATATATGCTGACAAAATGTTCAGCGGATTTTTATACGGAAAGGTTGTTGACTCAGCGATTATCGGAGGAATATGCTTTGTCGGCTGCATAATTTTGGGACTTGAATTTCCTGTCTTAATAAGCATGATAGTCGGTGTGACAAATATTATACCCTTTTTTGGACCTTATATAGGAATGATACCCAGTACGCTGATACTTCTTATAGTCAATCCGATGCACAGCCTCTATTTTCTGATATTTATAATTATCCTTCAGCAGGTAGACGGAAATGTCATAGGACCGAAGATTTTGGGCAACAGTACAGGACTTTCAAGCTTCTGGATTCTGTTTTCAATTCTCTTTTTCGGGGGAGTCTGGGGTTTTATCGGAATGATAGTAGGCGTTCCCGTTTTTGCTACGATTTACGATATCGTTAGAAAACTTATATACAGGGGGCTCAGAAAGAAAAATATAAAAATTGAATGATTTTCACTATAAGATTTCGAGTTAAATATGCCGATAAAGAATGTGAAGAAGTTTATAAACTGCTGAGAAGGTTGCGAAAGGAGCGGATAATTATGGCTTACAGCGTAGTCTCCGGTTCATATATAAACAGACTTTATGGCGATTACAGAAGTCTTGCGAGTGGAAGTCAGAGGGCGTCTGCTTCAAACAAGCTGCTGGTGACAGCTGACTCGGCAGCTTTGAAACGCGGCACGACAGTGATGTCAAGGCTTGATTTTGGCTCTGCTGACGAAACAGACAGCAGTGTTGAGAATAAGCTCTTTTATAATAATTTCAGGGCATTCATGGATACCCTGAATAATACCCTTAGCTCGTCGTCGAGCTCGGAAAATTCCGATATAAAGCGTCTTTCAAAGGAGATAAAAAAACTGAGCAAGGACTATGAAGAAAAACTTTCCAAGCTTGGAATAAGCATCAGCGACAGCGGCTATTGGTCTGTTGATAAGGAGACCTTTGAGGCGATAGACAATAAGAAGTTTGAAGAGATATTTGGAGAGGACAGTGATTTCTCGAGTTCGGTCAAAAAGCTTGCGAAAAGGCTGATAAGACATGTAAATGCATGGGTTTGACAGGATTATGAATATGGATAAGAAAGTATGTATTTTTGTGAGCAAATTACAGGAACACGCATTTACTGCGGGTTCCGTCTGAAAACAAAAAACAGGTGGCAAACAAGCCC
>CAJOPI010000110.1 GCA_905236275.1 uncultured Lachnospiraceae bacterium
ACTTCGTGCAGCTGTGCATACACTCTCACTAAGTTCACTACGTTCACTAAGTGTTCGTAGTATCCACACTCATATTGGGGCGGGTCAAAAGTCATCATAGAATATTAACTTCTAATCCAATTCAAATATTCTCTTAATACTGTCATAGTGCAGAAACTGTCCTTTTTCAGCCTGTGCCTTAATTTCATCAAGACCTGCGATGGCAAAGCCGCTGGTTTCGTCCTCCTGGGCTGTTACATCCTCGTCAGAGAAATCAATTTCGAAGCTGTAAACATCAACAAAATAATTGTTTTTTTCTTCAGGATTTACACGCTTATAACTGAAAACATACCCTCCTGACGCTTCAGAAACATCAATTCCCGTCTCTTCTTTAATTTCGCGTTTTACAGCCTCTTCCGAGCTTTCACCCGCTCTTACACCGCCTCCGGGGATTTCCCATGCTCCCGGTGCCCATTCCTTATCCATCGATCTTTTCGTAATAAGATATTTCCCGTCTTTTCTCTTTATTGCGCCAAGAACTGTCAGATGAAAATCGCCCTCCTTCATATTCCAGTCATTTCGCTTCATTGTTCTTCCGGTAAGCTGTTTATTTTCATCATAAATATCCCAAAGTTCCATGATTTTTCCTCTCTATGCTATAGGCAGCCGTATTTCAAACAAGGTTGTCCATTCCGAACCGGAATCGGATTCAAGGAAGAC
Source organism: uncultured Lachnospiraceae bacterium (assembly GCA_905236275.1). Lineage (GTDB taxonomy): Bacteria > Bacillota > Clostridia > Lachnospirales > Lachnospiraceae > NK4A144. Next base: position 700 of record CAJOPI010000110.1, read on the forward strand.
AGTTCCCCCATGCTCCCTGACTATTTTCTTCACAATGGAAAGACCGAGTCCTGTACCGTTTCCGCCTCTTGCCTCATCTCCTGTTACAAATGGTTCAAAGATATTATCCCGTATTTCCTTAGGTATTCCTCTTCCGTTGTCACCGAGTCTTATTATAACATTATTTTCATCAAAAGCGATAGAGGCAAAAATTCTTGTATACTTATCATTGTGCCTTACTGAATTTGCTATTATATTTTCGAAAGACCTCTGAAGCTGAACTTCATCAAACTCCGCATATATTTCAGCATCTTCGGGAATGCTGAATTCCAGCTCATATCCTTCATCTTCAAGCTCACCGTATTTTCCCGCAATATACTCCCTGAAAAAGTCACAGATATTAGCTCTTTTCTTTTCAAGCTTAAACTGCGGGCTTTCGAGTTTACTGAAAAGGAAAAAGTTCTCAACAAGCTCCTGCATATAGCTTGCTTTCTTCACGATTTTTGATGCCATTTTCCTTGCATCCTCTTCTGACGACTCACCGGACTCTATCAATTTTGAATAGCCAAGAATAACCGTCAGCGGAGTTCTCAGGTCATGAGATATATCCATAAGCATCTTTTGCCTGTCGCTTTCCATTTTCAGTCTTTCATCCTCGGATTTCTGAAGTCTTATTAACATATCATCAAAAGAATTGATTACTCCGACAAATTCTTTTGGCCCAATATAGTCATGACCCTCGATTTCTGATTTTTCAGAATACTCCTCCATCTCGCTTTCCAGGATTGTAAGAGGTCTCTTTACATTACTGCTGATTTTCAGCGCAAAAAGTCCCATAAGCACAATCATGAGAATGATACCGACTGCATAAACAAAAATTGTGATTTTTTCCTGTCTGCCATCACTGTATCTTGAAAAAGCATCTATGTGCATAATAAGATATCGCCAGCTTCCGTCACTTAGATTTATAACGTATTTTTGGGAGTATACAAAGTCATCATCCAGTCCGGACAGTACATTTATTTCCGCAGCCGTAAACTGTTCATTTCCAACATCCATGTTGGAGTATATAACTTTTCTGTTGCTGTCTAAAACGGCTACACCTGCAAGATTATTGTAATAAACCTCTTCGTCATCATTGCTGTTCTTAAACTTGCTGACAAGATACTCTGTCTGTCCGCTTTCCGACTTGATTTTCTCTATGTAATAAAAGGTGCCGACATCTATATCGGGAATAAATTTTACCGCCCGCTTTGTGTAGACATTGTTTTTCTCAGGATTTGAACAGTAAATTACCTTTGCCTCTCCGTCAAGTATCTCGATATAACCATTTTCTCCCATGTATTTCCTGACATCAAGAGAAGCATAATAATCGTTTTTTACCGCAACTACAGACGCAAGAAATTCATTGATTTCCGGCTGCTCAACAGCCTTATCTCTCAAAAATTGCGAGAAATTGATTACCAGCAGCCATAATGCAACAGCAATAAGGGCAACCACAATGTAATTGCCCATAACAAAACTATAAACGTTTCCTCTGACACATCTTTTCGGAGTATCATCACTAAAGCTATTCACCGGTTTTTTCATCTTTCAATTTTCTCAAACTTATATCCAAGTCCACGAACTGTTTTCAGGAAAACAGGATTTTTAGGATCTTCTTCTATTTTTTCGCGTATTTTCGAAATATGAACCATAAGGGTATTCACATCTGCTTCAAAATAGGCACCGCTTATATTCTCATAAACCTGTGTCTTTGTGAAAACCCTTCCCTGATTTTTCATGAGAAGTTGAAGTATCTTAAATTCCATGGCAGTAAGTACTATTTCTTTTCCGGCCTTCATGACCTTTTTTGTTTCCGTATTCAGTTCAAGACTGCCGGCTCTGAGTATCTTTTCATGACCGGGAACACTGTCATTCAGGTCATAAAAACGTCTGAGCGCGGCTCTGACTCTCGCCAAAAGTTCTTTTTCACCGAAGGGTTTCGTCAGATAGTCATCTGCTCCTGCCTCAAGACCGGTTACCTTATCTGCTTCCCTGTCCTTCGCAGAAAGGATAATTATGGGGACCTTGTATTTTGCTCTGATTTTTTCCGTAAGCTCAAAGCCGTTCATTCCGGGCATCATTACATCAAAAATACAGAGATCCGCCTTGTTTTTCTCGAATAATTCGAAGGCATCTTTTCCATTTCCGGCTGAAAGAACACTATAGGATGCCCTCATAAGATAAAGTCGAAGAAGTTCCCTTAAATCTTCATCATCTTCAGCTATCAAAATTCTGTATGTTTTCTTTTCCACGATAAACACCTCGCACAACAAACTATACTACAATCTTCTCTATTGTAAAACACAAACCTAAAAATCAGCTTAATCTTTTAATTGAAAAAAAATCATCTTTTTCGTATACTTAAAAATTGTAGAAAAAAATTATTCCCGATTGAAAGGTATTATTTATGCAGAACTACAGACTCGAAATCGAATATGACGGTACTCGTTACTATGGTTGGGAACATCAGCCAAATGTGGATACAATACAGGGTAAATTGGAGAACGTCCTTGCCGAGATGTGCTCCATCAAGCCCGAAGACATATCCCTGAACGGCGCAGGACGCACCGATGCCGGAGTCCATGCAAAGGATATGACGGCAAATGTCAAATTAAACACAGATAAATCAGCTGAAGAGATTCGTGATTACTTAAACCGCTATCTTCCTGATGATATCGCCGTAACTTCGGTCGAAAAGGCAACCGAGCGTTTCCATGCACGTTATAATGCAACAGGCAAAACCTACCGTTACAGCATTTATGACGGCAAAGTCAAGCCGGTTTTCGACAGGAGATATTATACCGCTCTTGATGAAGAGCTTGACATTGAGGCTATGAATTCTGCCGCTCCTTATCTTATCGGAGAACATGACTTTAAGAGCTTCTGCGGAAATCCGAAGATGAAGAAAAGCACCGTCCGGATCATAGACAGTCTTGATATTCTTCGTGTCGGCGGATACGTATATATAACTGTTCATGGTAGCGGTTTTCTGCAGAACATGGTCAGAATTATCGCGGGAACACTGATCGAAATAGGGCTTCATAAACGTCCTGCCGGCGAAATGAAGGAAATCCTCGATTCACTTAACCGTCAAAAAGCCGGATATACGGCTCCCGCAAAAGGTCTTTGCCTGATAAAAACAGACTATATATAATTGGAGGCTTTATGAAAAACAGTTTAAAAGGCTTTATTGCCCTGCTTATCACAACACTTATATGGGGTGGTGCTTTCGTTGCACAGACAGCAGCCTCGGATTCCGTCCCGGCCTTTGCTTTTAATGCTTCAAGATCCCTGCTTGCAACCGTTTTTCTTTTTGTCTTTATCTTAATTCGTTCCCGCATTGCAGCTTCCATAAAAAACGACAAGCTCAGCACTTCCATTAAAGGCGGAATTATCTGCGGTCTCTCTCTTTTTGTCGCAACAAATCTTCAGCAGTTCGGGATCAGCTCTTATCCCGAAGGAGTTGCTGCTTCAGGCAGAGCCGGCTTTTTAACCGCAACTTATGTCGTTATGGTTGCAGTTGCCGTTCTCTTTATCAGAAAAAGAATTGCTCTGCTTGTAATCATTTCAGCCGCTATATGCCTTACAGGGATGTATTTTCTGAGTCTTTCCGACGGAATCGACAATGTCTATCCCGCAGATGTCCCACTCTTTCTCTGTGCTGTTGCTTTTGCCGTATATATAATGATAATCGACCGTTTTGCCTATGCCGATCCTGTGCTAATGTCCTGTATTCAGTTTGCCGTCGTTACAGTTCTTTCGACTATATCAACCTTGCTTTTTGAGAGCTGTACAATTAGTTCAATTATCGAGGTATTTTTCCCGATCGCATTCGCCGGTATTTTTTCAAGCGGAATTGCCTATACCTTACAAATCGTCGGTCAAAAATATATAGAACCGTCTGCAGCTTCGATAATCATGAGTCTGGAGTCCGTATTTGCAGCATTTTTCGGCTGGATAATCTTAGGTGAACGTCTGGGGGCGAAAGAGCTTTTTGGCTGTTCGCTGGTATTTATGTCGATCATTCTTTCGCAAATCCCCACAATGATCAACAGAAAAAATGTTTCCATAAGTTGAAAAAAGCGGTGATGAATCAACATCACCGCACAATCGTTCAGAATCAGCTTATAGCACCGCTGTTGCTCAGATCCTTGTCTACGCTTTCCTCTTCGGTCTTATAGCGTCCTGAAATCTGGGCATCAGTTGCATAGTCTCTTGCTTCGCAGTCAAGAGCATCTTTTTCGCTCTCATAGCACTTCCCGCACACATCACACTTATACATCGTTATCTTTGTCATCGAAATCCCTCCTATTCTTCGGTTAACACCTCTCCATGAATCAGATTCATTTTAGTTTATTATACCCCATTAGTCCAATTCCGAAAATATCTTTTTGATTTCTTCTTTCGATGCCATTACCGAGCCCTGAACCATCTCCTTTTTTCCGCCGCCTTTTGTATCGAATTTTTTCTTCAGGCTTTCAAAGGCTTTTCGCGTATCTCTGTCGGCACTACCAATTATAAAAGAATAACCGTCGTTATCGTTTCCGTCAAAGATCGCATTATATCCGTTTCTCTTTTCACTGAGCTCATTTACCTTGCTTCGCATTACAAATTTATCAATATTTTCAGCAAAAAGACAGGCATTTTTTTCATTACTGCCTAAATTAGCAATTCTCATATCAAGCAACTGCCGTTCCTTATCCTTCATTGCAATAACAAGCTCATTCCTTTCTTCGATAAGCTTATTCATCGCAGCTTTAACTTCCATGGGCTTTACGCTGAATATATGGGACATCTCTGCCAGTTCCCCAAAATATTCATTATACTGACGCAATGCCCTCATGCCGCATAATATTGTAACTCTGACACCCTCTTTATAATTAATCACTGACTGAACCTTGAGCATCATTACTTCGCCGGTTCTTTTTAGATGTGGTGCACAGCAGGCACATGAATCCACCTTTCCAATGGTCACAACCCTTATCGCGCCGCTGATTCCGCCCTTCCGTCTGAAGCCCATTTTATGAAGCTTTATATCATCAGGGTATTCTGCTATTACCTCAATATTCTGTCTTATCGCGACATTCGCCTTCGTCTCGATATCAGCGATATTTTTCGCTGAGAGCTTCTGATTCAGATCAAGTGTCACAATTTCATCATTTAAGTGGAATCCAACATTATCACATCCAAAAAGCTTATTGGCAACACCTGAAAATATATGTTCTCCGGTATGCTGCTGCATTCTGTCGTAGCGTTTTTCAAAGTCGATTATCCCATGAACCCGCGTTCCTTTATTGAAAAACCTGTCAACCTTATGCCTGATGATATCATCTTCATCAATCTGAACATCCGGCACCTCAACCGGTTCGCTGTCATCTTCCATATTCATGAGTATCCCACAGTCAGCCGCCTGCCCGCCGCCTTCCGGAAAGAACGCCGTCCTGTCAAGTATAAGCTGATAGCTGCCGTCATTATTTCTTAAGCAGTCAACAACAGTCGCATCAAACTCATATATGTATGAATCTTTGTCGTAGATTTTTTCTGTTGAATTGAGTTCCATGATTATTGTCCTTTTATAAACATCGCATC
>CAJOPI010000111.1 GCA_905236275.1 uncultured Lachnospiraceae bacterium
AAACCGTAAACACCGTTAGTACGAATGAAACATATTCCTGAATGCTTATCGAAGCCGTTATCAGCGATGAGCTGTTGAAATTTATCAGGAAATAGAGCATAAAGGGGATACAGATTTTATAAGCAAAAATCACCCCCATGCAAAAGCAGATCGTACCAAATATCAGTGTGAATTTGAAGGCTGTGCGTTCTTTCCCGTAAAGCCCCGGCTTGGTAAATTCGTAAATCTCCCTTGCAGCTTCCGGTATACTGAAAACGAGTGCCGCCACAAAAGCAACGGAAAAATATACCATCAGCAGTTCCTGCGGTGCTATATAAACATATTTATAGCCGTAGATTTTTCCCATGTCGGTAAGAGCGTCTACTATATATGAAGCCCCGTAAAAACCTGCGGCAAAACCAACAAGGAAGAAAGCGATAACCCTTATTATACGGTTTCGAAGCTCGGTCAGATGCCCTTTAAGGGACATCGACCCTTCATTGCCCGAATCACTCATTGACTGTCACCGTTTTTTGTGTCAGCTTCGGTTTTCTGTGTATTTTTCTCTCCGTCACCTTCCATGCCGTCCTTGAAGCTCTTTACGCCCTGTCCAAACATTCGTGTAAGCTTCGGTATCTGGCTCGGTCCGAAAATCAAAACTACAATTGCCAATACGATTACTAATTCAGTTACTCCAATCCTCATGATACTCCTCCATTTTCTGCACTCTCTGCTTTTTCTAAAATTACCCCTTCAGTTTCCGTTTTTTCTTCCGGCTTCATCTCTTTTACGACGGCATCTTTTACTGCCGCTGCCGGATTGTTTATCGTCTTTGTTACTTTATCCATATCCGACTTTATCTGCGTCACACTGTCATTTATAGGCTCTACTGCCTCCCTCAGCGGCTGTGCGGCTTCATTCAGCGGAACTATGACATCTTTTCTGATTTCCTCATTCAGTCCCGACGTTGATTTTTTCAGTTCTCCCAATGCCTTTCCCAGCTGCCGCGCATACTCCGGAAGCTTATCCGGTCCTATGACGACAAGCGCTATAAGAAAAATAACAACAAGTTCTCCGATTCCAATCCTCATGCCATCCCCCCTTCTAAATGCGTTGTTGATAATGAACAATCCGACATAATTTATTTTAAACCATATTCGCATAGGAATACAATACCCTACCTTAACGAAAATGCCGAGAAGAGGTCACCGTCATAGGTGTTGTAGCCGTTGATCATCGATATCGGAAGTTTCTTTAGTGTATGTCGTATGATGTCAACAGCATCCATATCCTCGATAGCCTCTCCGCTGTCGGGAAGCTCTACTCCCTCATCCTCAAAGGGCTCGATAAATCTTGCGACGCGGAGGATCTTGTTTGCCTCGTCTATAGCCTCCTCGTCCTCGTCATCTTCCTCCTTTTCCTTAGCTTCATCTTCGTCATCATTTTTTTGCTTCTTTCCTATGTAGTAAGTCGCATAAAAACCTTCGTCACGTTCTATGACTTCCTTGTGGTCGATCTCATCCTCATCGGGTACGTCAAGTTCCGCCATGCTTCCCGAAAAGTCCCTCGGCATGAATATCCGTCTTATCTTGAAGCCGTCCTTTTTCTTATCCGCGCTGTGCCCTGCCTTGCCATCCGTATCCTCTGCCGAAAGTCGTATAAAGTATCTTCCGTAGAATCCGTCCTCTTTTTCATCTATTATGGAATACTCGTATTCTCCCTCGTCAGGTACGCCCAATTCCTCTGCGCTTCCCTCATAACCCCTCGGCATATAGGCATAGATGAGCTTGTAGGGAACTCCGTCTATGAGAGTATCATAAGCCTCTGAATAACCTTTTGGTCCATCTCCTGATTCCTCCGATAAGAGAAGGGCTTTAGCAGCGGAACTTTTTCCATATTGATAAGTCATGTCTGTAAGAACCGCCGCATTTTCCGAAACCGGTACTCCGACAGTATTTATGCAGTATACATGGGGCTTTTCATATTCAGGATTCAGTCCGCCTATGAGTGAATTTGCTTCGGAGGCTATCTGCCTTCCATAGCTTATATCGTTCGCATCCGCATCGAGATAGTATGCGACTCCAAAACGGAGGACATCAGGTGTTTCTTCCAGTGTTACATAAGCCTTACTGTCTTCCTTAACCCTTCCGACTATCACGACTATATGTGTTTCCCATGCAAAAATGTCTCCCGGAAGAAGGTCATCACCTATATCCAGCGGTGTGAAACAGTCCTGACCTATAAAATACCGCGCCGCCGTATTTACATTATAGGTATTCTGAATCTGGTTAAAAAGCCATGATACATATCCGCTGCAGTCAAGACCATCCAGTACATGGGCATTCACGCCGTTGGAATAATTAACGGTCGAAAGCATCGTGCGGTATTTATCATCCGTCAGATCTATCTTGCTGAAAAGATCCGTCCGCTTGTTTATATACTGGTCAAGCGAGTAAATCGTCTCTCCATGAAAAGAGGTATGAAGATATCCATGAATGGGACACCATGAGCCCGAAGGCTTTATGCAGGTTCCGAAGCCCTCATTCTTCACAAGGTCCGTCTGGGCTCTGCCGTTATTCGTAAAAGGTTCAGAGGGATAGAGGTTATCAAACTGCTTCCAGACAGGATTTATACCCTTTATATAAGCAGCTCCGCTGTGACCGCCTCCCCATATATAACGGACATCACCCACCAGTGACATCGCCGCCACCATCATGTTTTCGCGGGTCTGAAGACCTATTTCATAAGGATAAACATAGGCATCGGTGAGCTTGTCGATATTGTCATTTTTAAATAATTCGCTGTCATGTGAGAAAATGACCGCAAGAGCATTCAGGGAACGAAGGTTTCTTATCTTTGCTTCCTTCAGGATATACTTGAACTTTTTCCTGACGACCGGCTTTTTCCCCGAAATCTCAACCACATTCTCGTTAGCATCCTTATCCGTAAGTATCTTCTCGTAGACGTTCTTGAAAGAGTCCACATGTCTTTCCGGTTCACCGATATAAAGAAGTACAGCCTCATAAAAGTCTATCGTATTCTGCGTATCATCATTCAGCGAACTGTAATAGACATTTTCACTCTGAATATTTGCATCATGGCGTTCCTCCGTAAGCTCCTTAAGGTCCGATGCCACCGAATAAAGGGCATCGGGAAGGTAACGGCTTGAAGGTCGCTCTATGTCAAGATTTGCACATCTGACAAAATCCGCCTTCTTCCATTCCGTATGCGCCCCCGTAAGCGCAAGCGGCGGGTCAGTTTCCCGGCTGCATTCCTCGTTATAAATATCAGGAGTCGCACTGTCATAGGAAACCGTTGAGTTCGCCAGTTCAAAAATCATCGAAACCTGACGTCTTTTCATTTTCGTTTCTTCAGCTATATCATTTATAAGCTCCCCGACCTGCGTGTCGAAAGCCTTATATTTCTCCCCGGATTCCTTCTCATTCTCCGAAATACTTTTCCCCTCAAATAAATCATCGGTTACCGATATCTTTTTCTCCCTATAGGGAAATCTTTCCGCAAGATTGCACAGCAGCAGCGTTGCCGCCAACAGAACAGCAACCTGCTGCCCCCGCAGCAAAAACTTTTTTACTCTCCAGCCCTTCATTAAAATACCCTCAGTTGAAATCTGTCAAAAATTACATGATGTTGAGGTCAAAAGTGATGTATGAACAGCTCCTTATTCTGTCATCACATAGCTTACAAATTCGTTTCCATGACCTGAAAACCACGCTGTCGAATCGTTCATACCCTTCTTGTAAACGGTGCCCGTCTCAGGGTCCATGATGACGGTGTTCTTGCTGTCATAGCCGACTATAAGCACCGTTTCTCCTCCGTCTACCGTTGCAAGTACGGGAGTGCCCTGACTCACATAGTAAAGAACCGAGGTCAGAGAACAGCCGTAGAGGTTCAGTGCCTTCGCCCCCTGGATTTTGTCCTCTATGATTTCCATCGCGTCCTCATCCGCATTCAGAAGGTCAGAAACCTTGACCGACAGACCCGCATTGGAAAGAAGCTCTTCAAGGGAAACTGCAAGGCTCGTTTCACCCTCGCCCTTGAGTTTTCCTTCTATCGCGCTTATCCTTGCCTCGGTCTTACGGTCTCCCTTTTTCCATATATAATCCTGTTCATTATCGACAACCACGCCGTCAGCAGTATCTGCCGAGTTCACAGCCTCGCTCGCGGTAGCATAGATACCTTCGATTTTCCCCTTTGAATATACGTAGTAAAGATTTTCCTTCTGCTCCGTCGGTATCGAAAGCGTTACGGAAGAATCCGCCAGAACCTCTTCCGGCTCGACTTCATGCACCTTGCCCGAAAGTTTGCGGTCAAACTCTATCTGAATAACGGTTCCCGTATTTTCCGTCAGGACGGAAACCACCTCATTTTTCGCCTTTTCCTCTGCCACGTTGCTGACAATCTCATCATCGGAAACCGAGGTATAGCTTCCGCTGCCGCTCTCCATGTATATCCGTTTAAGCAGCACCTCCGCCTCGGTGACGACCGCCCTCGTTATATAAATATTCTCCTCACTGTAGGTCTTTAAGGTTGTTCCGCCATAATCCTCTATATTTATGACGCTTATCGGTGAGAAGGATATACCGGATGAGTTTCTGATATGGTCGGATTTTCCCGAAATTCCATATACGAAATCATCTCCCACAAAGCCCAGAGGAGTTATTTCAAATTCCGAACCTCTCGTTATCTCCCTCTTTCTTCCCGAGTTCAGGTTTGCAAGGGTAACCGTCGCCTTGTCCTCACTCTGCCATGCAACATAGCGGTTATTTTTCGAGACCACCAGACTGTTTCTCTCCAGATTACCCGCAACAGTCTCTGCCATACAGTTTTCAAGATCTACCTTGTAAATACTTCCGTCAATATAAATACTGAGCTCATTTCCTCCTCCGGTATATGACAGGAGCTCCACGTCATTTCTCAGAATCTCGAAGGATTCATTAGCCGGTATCCATACCTGTTCCGCAAGCCTGTTTCTTAAACTGTTGAAATAATAAACCGAAACACCGACTTCTCCTTCGTGACGTCCCCTGTTCATATAGCCGTAAACCATGAACTGGACGTTTCCTCCTTCATCAACGGAGAAGATCTTTATATCGTGCTGGTCAAAAAGGTTTCGCTCATCATCAGTTCCGCTGTCAAAGAAAGAGAAAACCCTTGCCGCCCTTGCGTCCGCAGTCCTCATCGAATAAAGCGAACCGTTCTGCACAAAGGCAACCACTCCGCCGTCGTCACTCTCTTTTACATTTACATTATAATCGGTAATACCCAGATAAACGCCGTTTTTATTGAAAGCCAGCTCGCTCCTGTAATCGAATATCTCATTCATATCCCTCTCGAAATCGAGAAGATAAGTGCGGTTTGCTGTATAACGTATCCTGTAATATTCGTCCACATCATAATAATATCCGCCTCTTTCCACTATATAGGAAAGCCCGAGTGAAGCGGTTGACGCATCCATTTCGAATATCTTCATGTAAGTTTTCTCAGGAGCCGCCACGTCTAAGCTTCC
>CAJOPI010000112.1 GCA_905236275.1 uncultured Lachnospiraceae bacterium
CATGCCAATAACCACAACGATAAGAACAATAACCGTTATTTTAGCTGATAGTTTTTTCATAATAGACATCTCCCCTCAAAACTAATCATCAGATATGGATAATGTGATTCATGCCCCGGCACGCTTCCATCACCACGACTTGGGTTCTACAATATATTTTCTTATATTCCGCCGAATAAATCAATATTTTTTTTCTATATATGTAAAAGAGGTTACAATTCAGTGCACAATGTCATTTAGTTAGTGACTAGATTGAGAAGTATGTTATTGTTAATATAGCTAAAGAAAAAGTATTTTAAGACAACGTGGTATATCAACTGCCTTGAAAATAAATATTCTCTAAAAAATGTGCATGACAATAAGACAGATTTGAATCTGCCTAAACAAATATATGTTTGCACGTTGAGAATCGGACATCTATGCCGAACGGTATAGGAAATATCTCGGCCTGCGGAAATGTGCTGTTTGTAATCGCTTATATTGCCGGTTATCCCTTATGGGAATCAATTCTCTTTGGAGCTTTGCGATTATGGCATCGGCATCCACTTCGCCTGCAAGTCGCAGATATAGCCGACATATATGCGCAGCTACAGAAAAATTCACCTTATATGTATGCTTTGAGCTTTTTGCTGATATAACGGTATGGTTGATCATGGTTTCAGTTATATTATATGCAGTGAGTTTTGCCCATATCTCCTGCCTTATGTATTCGGGCTTGTAGCTGTGGAAGCTGCTAAGCCCAATCGTATATTTAAGCTTGCGGAAACTTGTTTCCTCGCCCCATCTCTTAAAATAAAGCTTTTTCAGGACTTCAGGTCCGAACCCGTCTTTAGGCAGGTTGGTGACAAGGCATTCATAAGAGCCTTCGGAAAGCTCAAATCTGACAACCCTGAATTTCAATTCGTAGGTGTCATGCGAGCCGTACTCTATATAATCGAACGATGTAGCTTTATCGACAAAGCGCCTGTAGCAGCCATCCGGCACTTTTATTTTTTTTGAATGCGAGCGTACAAGGGTGACTGTCACTTCTATATCAAAGGAGCCGCTGTCCGGGAAAACAAATTTCCCTACAAGCCCCTTCTGTCCTATATCCTTAACGCGGAAGAGGAAATACTGGCCATTTTCAACCACGTGCGCCATGTTGTTATAGGAACAGTAGCCACGGTCGCCAATATACACGTTTTTTGTTTCGGGGAGGACGGGATGCCTGTCAACGATACTGCAGAAAGCCTTGAATTCATCTTTTTGATGGTACGGCTGGATAATGGCATCGGTGTAAGTGCGGCGGTCGAGGTCATAAAATGCATTGATATGCATGCTGTAAGCCCCCTTCGCAGAATTGCCGGGAGTATAGTGATACTCTTTCGGCGAGAAGGAGGAATTGCTGAAATATGTCGCAGTGGATCCGTCGGCAGCAATGTAGCGGTAGCCCGAGTGCCCGCCAAGGGAATCAACAGAATCGCGGAATCTGCGAAATACTGCTTCAACGGCCTCGGAGCGCAGCTTCGCCCTCTGCTGGTTCAGGGCGGAATCGGATGGGGCATCAGGAACCACTCCGAAGAAATCCATGATTTCATTCTTTATAGAAGAAGTGCCTTCTGCGACCAGGAATGTAAGGAGCTTGTCGGCAGGAAGCTTCCTCTCCCTGGTAAAGTCCTTGTCCGGGTTTGAAGAAAAAAACCTGATTTCAGAAGCAACGGAATCTACGGATTCAGAAAATAGTTTTTTAATTTTTTCGGGAAAAAGCATAGGAACCTCCTTGAAATGAAAACAGTAAATAATTTCTCATTTCATTGGCCGCCTTTGTTCTCTGATAATTAAAATCGAACAAAGGCGGCCGCACATTTTGGAACATATGTCAAGTATTTTTAGAAAAAAAGAGGAAAAATATGAATTACCAGCAGTTTGAACGGATTTCCAGGGAGATGGGACAGCGTTATGGGAAAATTAAAAAAGGCGAGGAAGAAAAATATGCCGCAATGCTGTTTCCGATGGAAAGCAATCTGTTAAAGACATGGAGGAAGCATCCGGATTCTAATAGCAGACGGCTTGACGAAGCTATCCTTCTAGCCTTGCATACAGTAAAAAGTCGTACTGATAGCGAAACGGCAGATTTTAAAAAGTATGAAACAGATGACAATAAAAGGCTGAAACACGCATTGCTTTCAGCCTTTGACCCCATAGAAAACAAAGAAATAAAAGATGATTTGGAAGAAATGGGAATAAATCTATTGGATAAAGATTCCACTTATGAATTTTTCAAAGTGCCGGTCATGTGTATATTGCGTATACGAGATTCAGTAAAACATTGGGAAAAGGAAATGGGGAATAACG
>CAJOPI010000113.1 GCA_905236275.1 uncultured Lachnospiraceae bacterium
GTCGATCATACCGAAGCCGAGGGCAATTATCTCGAAACCTCGGGTACAGCTCTTATAGCCTATGCACTTCTCAAAGGAGTGCGCATGGAACTACTGCCCGAGCGTTTCGCCGACATAGGCGAGAAAGCTTTCATCGGAATATTGAAAAACAAGCTTGAGTTTAAGGAAGATGGTGTGGTCTCCTTAAAGGATATCTGCCTTGTGGCAGGACTTGGCGGTGAAAGCCACCGTGACGGAAGTATGGAATATTATTTCAGTGAGCCTATAGTCTCCGATGATGCAAAGGGCTCGGCACCTTTTATTTTGGCTTACACGGAAGTATTAAGAAGGAAGAAAAGAGTATGGAATTTGAAATTATAGAAATTTTTAACCGAAGTGTCACCATTGAGGTTGACTCCGGTTCAAAATACCGTTCAAAGCATCCTTTCAAAATTTACATAAACGGGGAACTTCGTGCTGAAAAGAAAGAAAACGTAGTGTCTATCTCATCGCTCACCCCTGACACAGTTTACCTTATAACGGTCGAAGATCATGCAAAAAACATAAGCGAGAAAAGCTTCAGAACTTTAGATGAATCTGTTCTCCTTGATGTCAGCAAATTCGGTGCAGTCGGTGACGGAAACTTTGATGATACGGCACCCATACAGGCTGCCATACTTGCCTGTCCACCAAAGGGAACCATATATTTTCCGGCAGGCAACTACCTTTCAAGACCTCTTTTCTTAAAGAGCAATATAACTCTTTATCTCGAAGAGGAAGCCGTAATAACCGGTTTCCAGGAGCGTGAAAAATATCCTATCCTTCCGGGAATGATACAGACCACGGACGAAAGTGACGAATACAACATTGCAAGCTGGGAAGGCAATCCTCTTTCCTCCTTTGCTTCTTTAGTTACAGGAATCGAAGTCCATGACGTTGACATTATCGGAGGCGGCATAATTGACGGTAACGCTTCCAACGGCGACTGGTGGGTAAATCCGAAAGTCAAGCGCGGAGCCTGGAGACCGAATACCATCTTTTTCTGCAAATGCAGAAATATCAGGGTTCAAAACATCATGGTCACGAATTCCCCCGGTTGGACCGTTCACCCTTACTACAGCGACCACATGAAATTCATGAATATCGTTATAGAGAACCCTTATAATTCACCGAATACGGATGGCTTTGATCCGGAGAGCTGCACTGATGTATCCCTCATAGGATCAAGAATTTCAGTCGGTGATGACTGTGTTGCCATCAAGAGCGGCAAGTATTATATGAGTCGTTATCATTTCAAGCGCACAAAGGGAATAAATATAAGGAACTGCTTTTTCGAGCGCGGTCACGGCAGTGTGACCATCGGAAGTGAAATGGCCTGCGGCGTTGACGGTGTCAATGTTTCCAACTGTATCTTTAAGGGAACTGACCGCGGAATAAGATTAAAGACCAGACGAGGCAGAGGAAAACGCGGTGTCATCGACAATCTCAGGTTCGAGAATATCGAAATGTCAGATGTTATGATGCCCCTCACGGTAAATATGTTTTACTACTGTGACCCGGACGGACACTCCGACTACGTTCAGGATCAGACCCGCTATCCCATAGATGAGCGGACTCCGAAGATCGGAACCATCACGGTCAAGGACGTAAACTGCACCGGAGCAAATGCTTCGTTTGCCTGCTGCTACGGTCTCCCGGAACAGCCTATTGAAGGTCTGGAATTTACCAATGTTAATGTTTCATTCCTTCCGGAGAAAGAGCTTCATCCGGTATGTCCCATAATGATGGACAATTTTCCGGAGCTTAGAGGCAAAAGCTTTTTCCTTAAAAATGTAAAGAAAGTCACCTTAAACAATGTAAACGTGAATGGTTCCATTGAGGATGCCGAGTTCATAAACACTGATGTGATCGGCGAAGTCAATATCAACAATTCAGCTGCAGCCGCAGCCGGATAAATCGAATCAGAGGTGCAAACTAATGAATAAAAAATATAATCTGATCACTTTCGGAGAGGTAATGATGAGGCTTTCCTCTCCGAGTGCGGGACGGGTTGCGGAAACCGATGTTTTCAATAAATGTGCGGGCGGTTCCGAACTCAACGTGGCAGCAGGTGCTTCTATCCTTGGTGCCAAATCCGCATTCATAACGAGGATTCCCGATAATTTCAACGGAAATTATGTAAAAAGTAAGATCCGTGAAAAGGGCGTTTTTGACGAATATGTAATCACCGATGAATCTCCCGATGCGAGACTTGGTATCTACTATTACGAATTCGGGGCTTCTCCCAAGAAACCTACTGTCGTATATGACAGAGCAGGCTCTTCTTTCACGGGTATATCCCTGGAAGACATTCCCGAAGAAATTTTCGACTCCACGGAGATATTCCATACCTGCGGAATTTCTCTTGCTTTGAACAAAAACCTTAACACCGTCACAAAAGCTCTCATAAAGAAATTCAAAGAGCACGGAACTCTCATTTCTTTTGACTGTAATTTTCGCGCAAATCTTTGGACTGTCGAAGAGGCGAGAGCTGCCGTAACGGAAATTCTTCCCCTCATTGACATCTTCTTTGTTTCTGAAGAAACGAATTATCACATGATGGGACGCACGGGTACTTTGGAAGACATCATGAAAAGCTACAGCGATGACTACGGCGTCAGTCTTGTTTTCACCACTCAGCGCAAAGTCAAAAGTCCAAAAACCCACGATTTTACCTCGATAGCTTATGATGCGGCTGCCGACAGATACTTCACCGAAAAACCTTATACGGATATTGATATTGTTGATCGTGTAGGTTCCGGCGATGCCTACTGCTCGGGAGTTCTCGGAGGACTTATCAGACATTCCGATACCCTCACGGCACTTCAGTACGGAAACGCTGCAGCAGCGATCAAGTGTACGGTTCCGGGAGACATGATCTCCACGGATAAGAAAGAAATCGACAGCATAATCAAAGAACACAATTCAGACGGTCCGGTTCGTGAAATGAACCGATGATTTTAGGAGGCTAAACAAATGGACACCAGATATTCCTGTAATCCCGAAGATTTCAAAAGATACAACACCGACGAGATAAGAAAAGAATTTCTCATCGAAAACCTTTATCAGGATGATACTGTTCAGGCTGTTTACAGCCACGTGGACAGAATGGTCACTTTAGGCATCAAGCCGGTAAATAAATCTCTTTCCATCGATGAGGGAATTGATGTATGGCATAATTTCGGAACAGAATTCTTCCTTGAGAGAAGAGAGGTCGGTATTTTTAATATCGGCGATCCCGGAAAGATAGAAGTTGACGGAACTGACTATGAACTCGGACACGGCGACTGTCTCTATATCACAAGAGGCGCAAAGAGCGTTCACTTCTCTTCCGATAATTCAGCCGCTCCCGCTAAGTTTTTTGCCGTTTCCGCTCCTGCACACACAAGCTACGAAACAAAGCTTATAAAGATCGCAGACGCAAACAAGCGTCCCTGCGGTGCAGCCGAAGAAGCAAACAAAAGAACCATCAACCAGTTCATACATCCCGATGTGCTGAAGACATGTCAGCTCTCAATGGGCATGACTGTCCTTGAACCCGGCAGCATTTGGAATACCATGCCTGCCCACACTCATGAAAGAAGAATGGAAATCTACACCTATTTCGATCTTGGCGAGGATGATGTTGTTTTCCACATGATGGGTCAGGGAAATGAAACCAGA
>CAJOPI010000114.1 GCA_905236275.1 uncultured Lachnospiraceae bacterium
CAATAACATCATACGCATTCCCCTGACAACAATTTTGAACCAAATAACTTTTTAAGGACCTATAAAGTAAAAGCTTTTTCCTGCCGATAAATAAGTGAGTAGTTATTCTCACAGGGGGGAAATATGGTAGATTTTTTGACGGGAACGCTTAAATATAAAAGAAAAATTCTGGTGGTTGACGATGATGAGGTCAATCGTTTCATGCTTAAGGATATGCTCGAAGACGACTATGATATCCTGCTTGCCTCGAATGGCAGGGAAGGTCTTGAAATGCTGCGCGAAAATTCAACCTCACTCTCAATAGTGCTCTTGGATCTCATCATGCCTGAAATGGACGGCTATGCATTCATGAAGGAGGTCGAAAAGGATGACAGATTAAGCCGGATTCCCGTCATTGTCCTCACCTCCGAAAGCTCCGCAGAGGTTATAAGCCTTCGTATGGGAGCGGCGGATTTTTTATCGAAGCCCTACAGCGAGCCCGATGTCATCAAAGCGAGGCTCGAAAAAACCATCCGGCTCTACGAGCGCAATATCAATAATCATTACGAAAACCCCTCTGCCAATGATAATACAACGGATGAAAAGAAGGCTTATGAAAACCGGCTTATTGCCGATATGGATAAGGCTCTGGCAGAAAAGCAGTTCATTGTTTTTTACCAGCCCAAATACGCCATCAAGACCGAGAAGCCTTATCTTTGTTCGGCAGAAGCCCTGATACGCTGGAAGCATCCCGAATTCGGAATGGTAAGTCCGGGAGTCTTTATCCCGCTTTTCGAGCGTAACGGACGAATCATAGAGCTTGACCATTATGTATGGAGGGCAGCCGCAGAACAGATCTCGGAATGGAAAACCGGCTATGGTGTGACAGTTCCCGTTTCCGTAAATGTTTCCCGCATGGATATTTTAGACGAAAGATTTGTTGAAAAAATCGAAAACATCGTGAGCGAAACAGGCGTTTCCCCGAAGGAATATCTGCTTGAAATAACGGAATCAGCCTTCATTGAGGATTCCGGTCTGATAAATAAAAAAATCGAGAGGCTTCGGGAGCTGGGATTCCAGATTGCAATGGACGATTTCGGAACAGGATATTCTTCGCTGAATATGATATCAAGCATGCCGATAGACATATTGAAGCTCGACAGGGGATTTGTAAGAAACATCCATGATAATCCAAAGAATTACAGAATGGTCGAGATTGTCATGGATATCGCGAAGCTTTTGGACGTGAAGGTAGTTGCGGAGGGTGTGGAAACCGAGGCACAGCATGAACTTCTAAAAAAAGTTGGCGTTGATATAATACAGGGCTTTTTCTATTCAAAGCCTGTACCGCCTGAGGAATTCGAAATCTTTCTGACTGCGTAAATAAGGAACTGTAGATAAATCAGCAAAACGCCGGCTATATGCTGCAAAATATCAGCAGTACCACCGGCGTTTTATCATGTCTTAAGAGCTCTTTTTCAGCTTTTTTTCCACCTCAAAATCCAGTCTTTTTATATACGCATCAACATCGACTTTTGAATTGTATTCCTCCATATAGGCATCCCAGTTTTTTTCAAAGCTTCCTTCCTCGGACATGATAACTATCGGCAGCCATTTCCTTTTGACTTTCTCCATATTTTCCTTCGCTCTGCCGTAGTCGGTGTCATTTCCCCAGTCGGCAGTCACATAATGAAGCGGATACCAGGGGGCACCCTCTGTCTCTTCTCCCAAAAAATCACGCCAGGTTCTGTAACCGTATGCATCCATTATCCTTTTATCCAGATCAGAAAGGCGGCTGTAGAAAATCTCCGGCTGCTCGGCAGGGTCAACACAGTTTATATTGTCCGAAAGCATACCCTCATATCCCGGAAACTGCGAATAGGGACAGACATTTTTCTCCTGAAATTCACCATTCGCCCAGTTCTCCGTCTGAGCCTCATTCCTGTAAAATACACCGTCGGAGTCAACCTCATAATCAACACCTTCCTCTCCCCAGTGCCTGAGTATCATCACTTCAGGCGAAAGAAGTCCGTCGATAAAGGAAAGTGCGCCCTTGACATCCTTGCAGCTTACAGATATTCCGAGTCCCGAGGCCGTATTCAGATTGGTCTCCCTGCAAAGATAATTTCCGCTGATACTCTCATTCGCCGTAACCGCCAGCGGAACATACATATATTCATCCATGCTCTTGCCATGAAGCTCACTCATGGCATCGATTATCTCCCAGTACTGGTCAACCATTCCGAGAACCCTTCCCGATGAAAGCCTCCGGAGATACTGGTCGTAGGAAAGCGTGAAGGTCTCAGGGTCTATAAGCCCTTTCCCATACATCTCATTCAGCTTTTCATAATACTGTTTCGCTTCCGGAAGCGTGTCATAGATTCCCGTTTTTCCCGTCTTACTGTCAACCGTTGCACAGCCGTTATTCGGATACCCGGCAAGAAACATGGGCGGATTTTCCAGACAGAAATACCGCCAGTCATCGCACAGTATTTCAAAGCCTATTGTGCTTTCACCATTAGTTTCCGCTTCCGCATTTCTGTAGCTTTCTATCAGGTCAAAATATTCATCAAGGGTTTTTATCTTCGGATATCCCGCCCATTCAAGAACCCTTTTCTGTATCCAGAAAGCCTCTCCCGACGGCATTGTTGACGTATCATGTCCGTTTATGACTCCGTACTGCGGGATAAAATAAATATGCCCGTCAGATTTCCTTAAGGACTCCCACTGCTCTTTGCTGAGATAATTTTTTATCCTCGGATATCTGTTGATATAATCTTCCAGCGGGACGAGTGCCCCCGCTTCTATGAGGAGGTCGGTTGCCGAGCTTCCGTCTATGAAATCAGGATATTCATCCGAGGCTATAAGGCTCCTTATCTTTTCCTCCGCAGTCTGCGCCGTCAGCTTCTCCACGTCCGCCTTTGCCCCGGTTATCGAAGCAATTTTATCCTTAAGCCTCGTATCCTTGTGGTCCTCAGGTCCCGTAACCGCAAAAAGAGCCGTATAAGTCCTGACCTGATTCTTCTCAGGCATCAGATTGATAAATAAAACAGCAGCTATTCCCGCAATTATAAGAAACGGGATAATTATTCTCCAGACCTTCATTTCTTCATCCTGTTCTTTATCCTGTATTGATTTGGCGTAACGCCTTTCAGCTGAACGAACCTGCTTATAAAGACATCCGCATTCGGAAATCCAAGCTCTTCGGCAATCTCATAAATTCTCTTATCAGTATTTAAGAGCATTTCCTCCGCATCCCTTATGCGAAGATAATAAACATAATCCTTGAAAAGCATATCATGCTTACTCTTAAAAAGCTGCCCCAGATAAACATTATTTACGTGAAAAATTTCTCCCAGCTGCTTTAAGCTGATATTCTCCCGGTAATGCTTATCCAGATAATCGTCAATCTCCCTTACAAGGTCCTTTTTTTCGAATTTTCTGCTCTCCTCATTCTTTTTAACGGCATTTATCAAAGGGTCTATATCCTTCTGTTTTTCAAGAACCTCCGAAGCATAGTCTTTTTCACTGCCGTCCCCATCAAGCAGGTCTAAAAGAATTTCCTTCTGTTCGCTGTAAATCCGTTCCAGCCTGTCGGATTTTTGAGACTTAACCTTCTCTATTATGACAGTCAGTTCCTCAGTCTGAACCGGCTTCAGCAGATAATCACTTATCCCGCAGCCCATTGCCTTCCGCGCATATTCAAAATCGGCAAATCCGGTCAGGATAACAATATGTGCCGAGCTTATCTTTTCTTTCTTTATTTTTTCCGCAAGTTCAAGCCCCGTCATTCCGGGCATTTTTATATCAAGAAAAATCAGGTCAACCTTTATATTTTTAAGGAGCGACAGGGCTTCAAGCGCATTCCCCGCCTCTGCCCCTATTTCACAGCCGTATTTTCTCCAGTCGATTATCCGTCTGAGACCTTCCCTGATGAACGGCTCATCATCAATTATCATTACCTTCATTATCAACCCCCGGCATTACGATACATACCTCTGTTCCACCAGCTTCAGAGCTGTTGATTTCGATTATCAGCTTCTCCCCGTAAAGCTGTTTCAGTCGTATAACGGTATTTATTATCCCGATGCTTTTATTCGCAGCTTCTATATAGGAAATGTCAGCATTTTCGATGAGCTCGCGAAGCTCTGCAAGGCGTTCTTCATCCATTCCCCTTCCGTTATCCATTATTTCGGCATAAATCAGCCCTTCATCCAGCGATACCACAACACTTATGGAACCGCCCTCAACACTGTTCTCTATCCCATGAATACAGGCATTCTCCACAAAAGTTATAATGGAAAATTTCGGTATAAAAAGCTCCCTGCACTCTTCCTGAACCGTCAGCGAAAATTCCAGTCTGTCCCCGAATCTGTATTTCTGGATTTCAAGATAGCGCTGAACATTTCTGCACTCATTTTCCACAGTTACCTTGTCCGAGTTCCAGCGGATATTTTCACGAAGAAGCATTGAAAAATTTTCAAGTATCTTTGCAGTTTCCGTCTCATTTTTGATAAGGCTGTGCATCCGGATACTTTCAAGCGCGTTAAACATAAAGTGCGGATTTATCTGGCTCTGCAAAGCATGAAGCTCCGCCTGTTTTTTAGACAAAAGCAGCTCCTGCTCCCTTTCCTTATTCTTGTAGACCGTTTCGATCAGTTCCCGTATACGGAGTACCATGAGGTTGTAGCTTTGAATTATGCTCCCTATCTCATCTCTTGAAGGCTCGATCTTTACCTCCTCATAAAGATCATTTTTCACACGCTCGATATTTTCCCCCATCGCGTAGAGCCTGTCATTGATGGAACGGAATATCAGGTAAAGCGTGATTGCCGGAAGGATCAGCGAAAATATATAAAGGGCGATAAGCATATTGATTTTTTCGCCCGGAATTTCCACCCAGCTTTTCTTATTGTCTATCATGAGAATCTTAAATTTTGTTCCGTATATTTCCGGCTCCCTCTCCAGCAGCACACCACTGACATTTTTAAGGTCAAGCTTCCCGAATGCTTTTGAAGCATTATCATTTTCTCCGGCAGACATGATGACATTGCCGTTTTCATCCATGAGATAACCTTCATGACCACCGCAGATCATCGTCATGCTCTTCTGCAGTTCGTCATAATTAACATCCAGCATTATGCATCCGTTTCCGTCGTAGAAATTCATTTTCTTTACGATGGCGAGATGCCTTCCTATCGGTATATAGCCGCCGGATTCCCCGTTTTCGTAAAAGGCGCAGACGATATAATCCCTCTCCGACTCCATCAGTTTTTTATACCAGAAGGTTTCCGTCACCAGCTCCCGATTTACAAAATATCTCCCGTTTACAATAGTTGGATTATCCGTACATATCGTTATCCCGTCTGTTGATTCCGCGGAATAATAATACTGTATCGCCTCACTCTCCATAAGTTCGTTGAAGGCAGCATAATAATCAGCTTCCGACTTATATTCCTTTTCCAAAAAATCATCAATCGTATCCATTCTCTCTATATAGTCAGCGATTGAGATAAGCTCCCGAAGCGAGTTCCTTATGTCATATTCAAGCCGGCTTGCGGCGTTCTTCATCTCCGCCCTCGTCTGACTGCGGTTCTCATCTTCAATATTTCTGAAAAAATATATATTCGTTAAAAGCATTGGTATAAAGATACTCACGAAGATTATTATTAAGTTCTTTTCCCTGAGCTTCAGGTTATTCAAAAGTTTTATCATATGAGAACACGCAAACTATGGCAAAAGCCCCCGCTGCTTTCGCAGTGAGGGTTTTGCCTTTTGGATAATGGATTTTAATTGTATCTTGTCGGCATTCAGAATATTACAGTCGTGGTATAGTTTCTGCCGTTAATCTGTGCAGTAACCTTTACCTTGCCTTTTTTGCTGCTTGTTACAAGAACGTGTCTTCCGTCCTTTGATACCGAAATCTTTACGTTATTCGGCTTGCTGCTTGACCATACAGCTGTTGAAATCTCTGTTCCTTCGAGGGTTAATTCTGCACCGTCTGTTCCTGCCTTAACCTTCTTCGGAAGCTTGGGCTGCTCAACCGCAACAGTCTTTGTAACCTCTTTTCCGCCTGCTGTATAAGTTACGGTAAAGCCTGTGCACTTCTTCTTAATGCTGAGCTTACCCTTCTTACTAACCTTTACGCCCTTGCCGGCAGTTATCTTGAAGGAGCCCTTATCGCCCTTAAGTACGAGCTTTCTTGCCGAAGCATTTACGGTAACATTTCCTGACTCATCAGAAGCAAGTGTTGTCGTATCCTTCGGAGCTGCAATCTGCTCTGCTGTGGAAGATTTTCCGCTTCCTGCCGATGCCTTGGGTGCCGGCTCAGAATCAGGCTTGGTAAGATCCTCAGCGGGCTTTTCAGGCTCATCCGGTGTATCTTCAGACGGCTTGTCAGGATTTACAGGTGTATCTTCACCCGGCTTATCAGGTTTGTCTTCACCCGGTTTGTCAGGCTCTACAATAGGTTTGTCCTCTCCCGGCTTTTCAGGATCGTCATGTCCGGGCTTGTCAGGATCAACCGCAGGTGTATCTTCACCCGGCTTGTCGGGTTCCTTGATCTCTCCTTCTCCAAAGATGTAGGAATCAACCGTCATAAGGTCTTCGCCGTCACCCCTGAATACGAAGAATACGTTTCTCTCTCCCGTGATCTTTGTAAGTTCTGTTGAAAGATCCTTGTATTCGTCTGTTCCTTCGGGAACTTCAAGTTCACCTACAAGGCTTCCCTCAGGACTGTCAAGACGAACCTCTATCGTTCCGCCCTTCTTCGACTTAACTCTTGCAGTAAACTTATCTGCACCCTTTTCACCAAAGTCAACGCCTGCAACGCTTGTCCAGTCGCCGTCATCAAGTGAGGTGAGCTCTCTGTTCGCATTGCTTCCGTCAATATCTGCAACCTTTATGCCCTTGTTCCATGCGATCGTTTCAGCTTCAATTGTCTTGTAAGGGTCAAGGCTTTCAAGCTGGCTTATTCCTTCATAGGTTCCCTTGATAGGAAGGATATTTCCGTCCTCGTCAAATTCCATAGCATCGATATGGGTTGAACGATATCCCTTTGCTGTTCCGAGTTCCTTTGCAACTGTCTGTGCATGATAGATGAAATAGCTCTTTCCTCTGAATACAAAGGTTGCATGGTGGTTATTACCGCCAACACCGAACCATGTAGCCGGATTGTCGAAGATTTCTCCTGCATACTCGAAAGGTCCCATCGGGTCATCACTTACCATATAGGCGATATTTCCGTTTCCGGGATAGCCCTCTTTGCTGTGGTTCATGAAGTTCGTGCAGTAGTTGTAGTAATATTTACCATTATACTTGAAAATACCTGAGTCTTCAAACATTGCGGGAGCGTCAATTTCAACTGCCTCTCCGTCAATGCTTATCATATCTTCACCGAGCTTTGCAACTCTTGCAGTATGAGGATTGTAAGCCTCTCCGTTTCTTCCGTTATTCGGGATACCACCGCCGAAATAGATGTAAGCAGAACCGTCATCATCCACAAGTACGGCAGGGTCGAAGCACCATTCAACTCCTTCGCAGCCCGGAACCTTTCTGTTTAAGAGATATCCGCCAACCGGATCTTTCCAGGGACCTATGGGAGAATCACTCTCTACAACACCGATACCGCTTCCGTCATTTGCAAAGTAAAGGAAGAACTTGTCTTTACCGTCAATTACCTTATGCGCAACAGCGGGAGCCCATGAGTGTGATGCCCATTTAGCCGGTCCGTCCTGTCCTGCTATCTTCATTGTGCCATGGTCTGTCCAGTTCACCATGTCCGAGGAAGAAATTACTCTGAGAGTCTTGATGTAACCATATGCGTTATCCTTAAGGTTTCCGTTTGCATCATACTCATAATCATCGGCTGTCATATAAACATAAACCCTGTCGTTGTAAACGATTGCATAAGGGTCAGCACCGAATTCCTGTGTATAAAGCGGGTTCGAGCAGCCAAGCTTCTTTGCAATGGCACCTGTATCGAGGTATTTAAGCATAACTGTCTTGCTTGCGTCTTTTACCTCATAGAAAACATTCCTGCCTCCGTCAACATGAGCAGAAAGGAGTGCTATTTTGCCCTCAACGTCTTTTCTTACATATCCGTTCATCTTGAGCTTAAGGGTTGCAAAAAGTCCGTCCTCTGCATCAAAGGCAACATCGTCACCCTTTACCTCGATAACGAGCTTGTCGTCTTCCATCCTGTATTCGGCATCTCCGCTGATGGCATCCTTATTGAACTCAACATCATCAACGCTTACCTTCTCAGGAAGTGCAGCTGTGAGCTTTAAGCTCTTATAATCTTTCTTTTCAAGCTTATCAAGCTTAATTTTTGCCTCTGCTTCCTGATTGATAACGCCCAATATCTCATCAGGAGCTTCGAGTGATGCCTTGAGATCGCTTTCTCTGTAGTCCTTGTTTCCCTCGTTAGCATCCTTTGAAAGCTCAACTATTGAAAGGTCGTCAGCCGTTATATCCACGAGGTCGGCTTCGGTTGTATCGGAAGCGTTCTTCCAGGGTGTTTCAAAATAAACGCTTACCACGTCTCTGTCATCATCCTCAGAGAAAGTGTATTTTCCTGAAAGATTTACCCACTCGCCTTTTTTAACTTCTTTTGTATCGATTGTTGTAAAGCTCTGTCCCTCACCTTTTCTTATGGAAAGTGCGATAGACTGTGAGTCAACCTCATCCTGCTTTACCCATGCACTGAATTTATAGGTATAGCCTTCCTTGAACTCGTTCTCGAATTTCTGACCGAAACCGTCGTTTGTAAGGCTTCTGTTAGTTACCTTAACGGCCTTCTTTCCGCTGTGGGAGTCCTTTGTCTCTGAAATACTGAGCTTGTCATTTTTTCCTGACTCATGCTCATAGGTCGTCCAGCCTTCCGTACCCTTCTCAGCGTCACCGTTTACAACGAGTTCGCTGTCACCTGTCTCATAGGACATCGAGAAATCGTCAAGATAGTAATCCATGAGGTCATTCTCTTCTGTCGGGTTCCCTGACCATGGTGTCTCTATGAAAACGCGGTTGAAATCGTCGTTGAAGGCCCAATCCTGTCCTTCACAGTTTACGCTTTCCGGTATCTTATAGGTTGCGCTAAACTCAGTCCATTCACCTTTCTTCGCTGTGAACTGAACTACATTGTCTCTGTATCTGTAGCTCGGTCCGTTCTGTATCTCAACTCTGAAAGCCTTTGTAGCAGGACCGTCCTTGTACATAAGCTTTCCGCTGAATTTGTAGGTCTTGCCAACTTCAAGCTTGCCGTCAAGATTCTGCTCTGCACCTGCGCCACAGGTTTTCCTGTTCTTTACCCATACGCAGTAATTTCCGTCATCTTCGGGCTCCTCATCCTCGGAAGCATTGAGGGCATTGACGGACTGTATGTCAATCTCCCCTCGCTCTGTGTTCGTTACACTCCAGCCTTCAGTTGTACCTGTTGAAACATCCCCATTCGTCGCAAGCTCAACGCTTACCTTCTTCCTGCCGCTCTTCTTCTCTGCCTTTGCACCGGTCTCTTCCGCAAGAATCTCCAGCCCGCTTCCGGTACGAACCTCAGCTGCCAGAGCATTTACCGGAAGATTGCCCAATGCGAGCATCATCGCCAATGTGGCTGCCGTTGCGCGCGAGCCCATCAGTCTCTTCTTCATTCCCATGTCCTTCTCCTTGTATAGATATTTTACGTCAAACGAAATCCCCAATACCGATTTCCGTTTGTATTATTTTATATACATTTTATAGATTTTGACGGGATTTTCATCCCTAAAAAGTTAAGGAGTTTAGGATATTTGTGGTATAAAACTATAGTTTTTTGGATTTTGTTGGTTATTTGGTAGAACTTTTCAGAGATTTGACCTTTTGAGATACAGATTTTCATGATAATTATCTTTAAAACAAAAAATCAGACGCAGTTCTTTACGTCTGATTCCTGTTTTTGAATAGATATGACGTATTAGGATGATCACTTAAGGAAGTCCGGAAGTTCTCTTCCCTCTTTTTTCCACTGCATGAATTCCGCGGTGGCAGCAAACATTACATCACCGGAGGAGTTAAGCGCAGTTTCCACAGAATCCTGAATCACTCCTATGATAAAGCCTACACCGACTACCTGCATTGCAACATCCTGAGGTATTCCGAAAAGCGAGCATGCCATAGGTATCAAAAGGAGCGAACCACCTGCCACACCTGATGCACCGCAGGCTGCAAGAGCTGCTATGAAGGACAGGAGCAACGCCGAACCGAAGGTTACATTTATGCCCATCGTATTTGCTGCGGCAAGTGTCAGAACCGTTATTGTTACCGCCGCCCCGTCCATGTTTATCGTTGCGCCGAGCGGTATTGATACGGAATACATCTCGCTGTCAAGTCCAAGCTCCTCGCAGAGCTCCATATTTATGGGGATATTTGCCGCCGAGCTCCTTGTGAAAAATGCAGTCACGCCGGATTGCTTCAGACATCTGAAAACAAGCGGATACGGGTTTCTCCCAAGTGCTATGAATGCGATGAGCGGGTCTATTATCAGAGCAACCGTCAGCATGCATCCTACGAGCAGCAGAAGCAGCGCACCATAGTCAACGAAGATCGACATTCCGTTAGAGGAAATACTCGAATACACCAGCCCCAATATTCCGAAGGGAGCGAGATTTATTATCCATCTTACCACCATGGATACCGCATCAGCGCTGTTTGCAAAAAAGGTCTTCGTAGTATCCGAAGCGGTATTTTTAAGTGCAAGCCCAAGAAAAGCCGCCCAGAAAAGTATACCCAGATACTTTCCGTCTGCTAAGGACTGAAGCGGATTTGCAACCATTCCAAGAAGAAGGTTCTTCATAATTTCAGGCAGACCCGACGGAATCACATCCGCCTCGGCTCCCTGTGTAAGCTTAATGGAAACAGGGAATATAAAGCTTGCGATAACCGAAACAACAGCTGCCAGAAATGTACTTATCACATACAAAAAGATTACGGTTCTGAATTTACGCCCAAGCTTTTCGCGTCCCCTGCAAAGTGAAGCCGTTACAAGTACGAATACAAGCACCGGCGCGATTGCTTTCAGTGCTCCCACGAAAATATCGCCCAAAAAGCCGATCCACTCAACTCCCGGTACGGCAAGTGCCAGAACTATTCCAACCGCAAGACCGATTGCTATTCTGATTATCAGGCTCGTTTCATTGTAGCATTTGACTGCTTTTTTTAATGTTCCCATTCTCTTCTATTCTCCATATGTTTCGTATTCGTTTTACCACTTTAACGCATTGACGTTTTTAAGTGATGAAACTCACTCTATAATAGCATATCACCTCGTTTTTTATCAATTCTTTTATGAGTTGAGCATCAAAGATATTCATCAAGGCATTCTGAAATCACCTTATAAAAGTTCTTTAGCTGAGTCTCCTTATTGTAATCATAGATTTCTCAGAAACCTAAGTTTTCATTTACAAGTATTACGTGTATCCTGTCCTTATGTTTTGAATAACGTGTTACAAGGAACTGGCAGCAGATGGTATCAGGCGATTTACAGTTCATACAGGAGCCTGTTTTGGCACAGGGAGTTGACAGACCAAACCGCTGGGCATTTATAGGTGCTGCAACATTTCTTGCCCTTTTCATTGCCCCGTCCACATCATCACATACCTTATTCATTCCGACAATGAATATCACTTTTTTCGGGCCCTGTGCAATCGCCGAAACGCGGTTGGCATTTCCATCAATATTGACCAGAATACCATCCTCTGTCATGGCATTTGCACTGCTTAAAAACACGTCCGCATCATAAGCTGCAAGCATTGCCTTCCTTTTGTCCTCTGCCTTGTCGCGGTCAATGAAATTATAATTTCCTTTTTTAACAGCCTCCACAAGTCCGATTTCATGAGCACTCATTGCACCGCCCATTGCCACGCTCCCGCCCTCCGGGATAAGTCCAAGTGCTATCTTTACTGCCTCGGAAGCATCCTTTGCATAATAACCGGACATATTCCGAGACTCCAAGCCCTTTATAACCTTCTGAGCCAAGAGGTCATTTCTTTTAACAATGTTTTCGTTCATGGATTCCTCCTTCTAACTACCTGT
Organism: uncultured Lachnospiraceae bacterium; assembly: GCA_905236275.1. GTDB lineage: Bacteria > Bacillota > Clostridia > Lachnospirales > Lachnospiraceae > NK4A144. Next base: position 12,043 of record CAJOPI010000114.1, read on the forward strand.
TCATACAATGATGTTGGGGTCAAAAGGTATTTTGCCCCCAACTGATGCCCACGCATTGCTCCATTGCTTCGCAATTCACGCAATGCTGCAATCATTCGGAATCCGCATGTTTACTACGTAAACAGCTACTTCCTCATGATTGGGCGGGTCAACAAGTCATACAGCAGATCATGCAAG
>CAJOPI010000115.1 GCA_905236275.1 uncultured Lachnospiraceae bacterium
AAAAAGGAGTATTGAGTTATGAATTATGAAGATTTTGCAATGGCTATGGGCTTTGGAATCGGGCTTGCAATCGTTATAGGGATTTTTCTTACTGTGCTTGCGATAGCATATGTTCTTTCATCGCTTGTTCTTATGAAGGTGTTCAGGATGGTCGGTTATGAGAAGCCCGCTTATGCATGGATACCTTTCTACAACTCCTATATACTTGCAGGCATCCTTTCAGATGGTCTTAAAAAGGTTCATGTACTTGTAGTTGATATCCCGGTCGATGTATATAAGTGGCTCTGGCTTATTGTTACCGTTGCATCTTCCATGATAAGCAACTTTATCCCTTATGTCGGATGGCTCTTATCCCTTGCTGTATCAGTCATTTTCCATGGGGACCTTTACGCAAGGATTTATGCAATTATTTCCGGCAATGAAGTTGAGGAAGAAACCGGTATCGGAATAGCATCAGCTTTTATTCGCCTTATATATATTATCAGGGTTCTTGCCCACAGCATCAATGGTACTGAAAGAGTTAAGTTCAGAAGCACTGACGAACTCGCATACAGAGAAGTCGATAATGACTTTATCAAATAATTAAGTTTAAGAAATGAGGTTTTAATTCAGCAAATGGCAAAAGTCAGGACAAGATTTGCACCCTCACCCACAGGAAGGATGCACGTAGGAAACTTAAGGACAGCACTCTATGCATATCTTATTTCAAAGCATGCAGACGGAGATTTTATTCTCCGTATAGAGGATACTGACCAGAATCGTGAAATGGAAGGTGCTGTGGATATTATAAACCGTACTCTTGAAAAAACAGGACTTATACATGATGAAGGTCCTGATAAGGACGGCGGAGTAGGACCTTACGTTCAGTCTGTACGTGTTAAAGAAGGCATCTATATGAAGTATGCAAAGGAACTCGTGGAAAAAGGCGAGGCATACTACTGTTTTTGCACACAGGAAAGACTTGATACCCTTAAGCACAAGGTAGAGGGTTCGGATAAGGAAATTTCAGTTTATGACAAGCATTGCCTGCATCTTTCAAAAGAAGAGGTAGAAGCAAATCTTGCAGCCGGTATGCCGTTTGTTATCAGACAGAATAATCCTACCGAGGGAACTACAACGTTTCATGATGATATTTATGGTGATATCACTGTAAACAATGATGAGCTTGACGATATGATACTCATAAAGTCTGACGGTTTCCCTACCTACAATTTTGCAAATGTTGTTGATGACCACCTTATGGGCATTACACATGTAGTGCGTGGAAATGAGTACCTTTCTTCCTCACCGAAATACAATCGTCTTTACGAAGCTTTTGGATGGGAGATTCCCGAATATATCCATTGCCCACTCATCACTGATGAAGACCATAAAAAGCTTTCCAAGAGAAGCGGACATTCTTCCTTCGAAGATCTTCTTGAACAGGGTTTTTTAGCTGAAGCGGTCGTTAATTTCGTGGCACTTTTAGGCTGGTCTCCCGAGGACAACGAGGAAATCATGTCCTTAGAGGAGCTCGTTAAGAAGTTCGATTATCATCATATAAATAAGAGTCCTGCTGTATTTGATTACGGCAAGCTTAAGTGGATGAACGGCGAATACATTAAGAAGATGGACTTTGACAGCTTCTACGAAATGGCAGAGCCTTATATCAAAGAAATCATAAAGAGAGACTTGGATCTCAAAAAAATTGCGAAGATGGTTCAGACAAGAATCGAGATTTTCCCTGATATTGCCGGACATATCGACTTTTTTGAGTCTGTACCCGATTATGATATTTCCATGTATACGCACAAGAAGATGAAAACTACGCCTGAGATTTCCCTTGAGATACTTGAGGAGGTAGTTCCTGTTCTTGAAGCTCATGAGGATTACAGTAATGATGCGCTTTATGAACTTATAAAGGACTTTGTTGCAAAGAAGGGCTGCAAGAACGGACAGGCTCTCTGGCCGATACGTACAGCACTCTCCGGAAAACAGATGACTCCCGGCGGAGCAACAGAGCTTATGGAGGTTCTCGGAAAGGAAGAGTCGATTCTTCGTATAAAAGCAGCAATAGAAAAGTTGAAGAAAGAAATTCAGTAAATTCAGTAATAGAAAGAAATACAATAAATGAATAATACTTGCAATCAGTTCAATGCTGAACAGGAGCTTGCAAGAACTCACCTAAAGGGACCTGCGCTTGTACTGGCAGGTCCCGGTTCAGGTAAAACAAGAGTTATTACAGGCAGGTTAGCATATCTTATCGAGGATTCAGCCGTCAGCCCTTCGTCGATACTTACAATCACCTTTACAAAGGCTGCCGCTGAGGAAATGAAAGAACGGAGCCGGAAATTAATTGGAAATTCCGCTTCAGCCGTATATTTCGGCACATTTCACAGTTTATTTTTATCAATTCTTAGACACACCTACCGCTTCGGTCCTGAAAATATCATTAACAGCCGAACGCAGTTTGAAATATCCAAGGAAATTATAGAGTCGGAAAAAATCGAGATTCGTGATTCAGACAGGTTTTATGCTGATTTATTAAGCGAAGTCAGCAGATTCAAGACCTTTAGGAGAAACGAAGAAGAATTCAATTCGTCAGCATTGGATAATGAAAGCTTCAGAAAATTTTATAAGAGATATTCGGAACGTCTGAACAGCCTGAGACTTATAGATTTTGATGATATGATAATGAGGGCTAACAGGCTTTTCAAGGAAAGAGATTCCGTAAGACGCAGCTGGGCTGAAAAATTCGAATATATCATGATTGATGAATTTCAGGATATAGACTCTGTCCAGTATGAAACGATCAAAATGCTCTGCGGCGACGATAAGAATATATTTGTGGTAGGAGATGACGATCAGTCCATTTACGGCTTTCGTGGTGCCGAACCTTCTATCATGAAGTCATTTTTAGAAGACTTTCCGAATGCAAGGCTTATAAGGCTATCGCAGAACTACAGGTCCGATCCCGCTATTGTTGAAGCAGCGTCTGTCGTCATCAGTGAAAATATCGAAAGGCTTGAAAAGAATATAATATCTGCCAGAGAAAGAAAAAGCAGCGGTTCTGTGGATTTAAGAAGCTTCAAAGATCATAATGAGGAAATTAAAATCCTTACAGAAGAAATCCTCAAAGGCAAAGAGAACTATAGGGATATGGCTGTAATAGTCAGAACGAATGCTCTAAGCTCTTATTTTGCATCGGAATTAATGATGCGCGATATTCCCGTAATATGCAGGGAGAAGATTTCCGATATTTACAATCATTTCATAGCAAAAGATATTTTTACATATCTGACCTTGTCTCAGGGAGACAAATCTCGTGCCGCAATCTAT
>CAJOPI010000116.1 GCA_905236275.1 uncultured Lachnospiraceae bacterium
CAGGCTCTTTTGCAGGCTCTTCCGGTTCGGGAATACGTTCTTCTTTTACAAGTTCCTCAGGTGCGATGATACGTTCCTCCTTCTCACGAAGAGGCTGTCCTGTACGCTTCGCAAACTCCGCAAGGTTTTTCCTTATTTCCTCCTGAAGGTTGACCGTTCCGTTGACACCTGTATTAAATGGCTTTACCTCTATATCATCAACATTTATGCGATTTATAATCTCGCGATGCGGTATACGTCTTGTAGGCTGATTTGATACGTCTATCTTCTTTATCTCGATAGGCATGGAAGCTTCTATCTTCTCTGCGGGCGGAGTAACAGGCTTCACCGGAGTCACCGGCTTTTCCGGTATGGGATCGGGTTTTGCATCCTCGAATCGTGCCTCATCCCCTGTCTCCGTCTCCTTTTCCGGCTCTGTCCCAGATTCTTTTTCAGATTCTTTTTCGGATTCAGTCCCAGATTCTTTTTCGGGCTCTGTTTCCGCCTTCTCCTCGGGAACCGGCTCCGTAACTGTCTCCTCTTCCGCCTCCGGCTTTTTCTCAGGTCCCGGTTCTTCAGGCTCTGGTTCTTCAGTTTCAGGTTCCTGTTCAGGCTCTACTACTGCCCTTTCTTCCGTTTTCTTTAACTGATACTTAGGTCTGTTTTCCCTGACCTCGTCTTCAAGCCTTACCTCGGTTTCTTCAAGATCATTGCTTTCATCATCTTCTTCAAGGCTCTCATTAGCACTGCGTTGCCCCTCGCTCTTTTCGTATTTTCTCTGCTGGTCTTCAGTCAGCGATGCATGCTCCATCTTGAGCTCCATAGCCTTCGTGACATATCTGCCCCGTCCGAACCAGACTATAAGCTCATCACACTCTTCAACGCATTTCGTCTCCTGCCCGTCAAGGTGGTAGAGATAGGCAAGCTCATAAGCCCAGCGCTCATCATATTCGACAGCCTTAAGCTTTTTCAGGAGCTCGATACATTCACCAAGCCCGACTCCCTGCGACCTGTAAAGCTTGTACTGAAGGATATAAACGCCGGAGTCCCCCTTCGCAAGCCTCATGTATTCCTTCAGATATTTTACGGCATCCGTTATGGAACCGAGTTTTATGCTTATCTCGCATAAGGCATAAACCGTAGTCCTGAGTTCGGGATTCCTGTTGTACATCATCAGGAGAATATCCCTTGCATCATCATAACGTCTGTTTACTTTATATATCTCGCTTACCATTCCAAGCATAGAAGCGCTTCTGACCCTTCGCCAGTCTATGGTATCGACTATATTCATCGCTTCATAGAAGTCTCTTTTTGCTATAAGCGATTTTATCTGTGCCACACGCACTTTATATTCGTAACGATCCAACTTTCACTACCCCTCTGTGATTTCGAAATAAGTTTATCATAGTAAAGTGTCACTGTCAAAAACACTCATATTATATTTGCAAGCATTGCAAATTCTTCAAGCGAAAGTTCCTCGCCTCTGACGGTCGGTTTTTTGCCAAGTTTTTCTATGGCAGCCACTATCTCTTCTTTCGAGAAGGAAAGGGACGGAGAATTTTTAAGCGCATTCATAAGTGTTTTCCGCCTCTGGTTGAAAGCAGCCCTGATAAGGTCAAACATAAGCTTTTCGTCTTTCACGTCCACCTTCGGAGCCTTCGCCCTCTCTAAGTGGACGACTGCAGAACCCACTTTGGGCGCAGGTATGAAGCAGCTCGGCGGAACCTGTGCAACGATCCCGACCTCCGAATAATACTGTACTGCAAGAGACAGAGCACCATAGTCCTTCGATCCCGGTCCTGCCTTCATTCTGTCGGCAACCTCTTTTTGTATCATGACCGTTATAGACGCAAGGGGAGCATGGCTTTCAAAGAGCTCCATTATTATCGGTGTCGTTATATAATACGGCAGATTCGCAACAACGTGCATTTCCTTTCCGTCATTTTCCTTTTCCGCAAGCTCGTTCAGGTTCATTTTCAGTATGTCATTATTAATCACCTGAACGTTATCATAGTCTGCAAGTGTCTCCTGTAAAACTTCTATCAGCTTCCCGTCGATTTCGACTGCGATAACCTTACGCGCTGCCTCACAGAGATGCTGGGTCATCGCACCGATACCCGGACCGATTTCTAAGACAAAATCATCCTCTCCGACTCCGGAAGCTTCAACTATCTTTCTCAGAATATTATCATCTATAAGAAAGTTCTGCCCGAATTTCTTCTTTAGGACAAAACCATGTTTCTCCATTACCGCCCTTGTTCTCGAAGGGTTTCCCAAATATGCCATTAAATCTTTTCCTCTATTCCGTATAGCCTGAGCGCATTCTCATAGGTTCGTTCATAAACCTCTTCCACCGTCACGCCCTTTATATCAGCAATCGCCTCCGCAACAAAAGTCAGAAGCTCAGACGAATTTCTCTCTCCCCTGTGCGGTGTGGGTGCCAGATAGGGACAGTCAGTTTCCAGCACAAGATTTTCAAGCGGACTCTTTCTCACCACTTCCACAGTTTTTTTTGCATTCTTGAAAGTCAGAACTCCGCCGATTCCTAAGAAAAATCCCATTTTCACGTATTCTGCCGCGATTTCCGCCGAATAGGAAAAACAATGGATAACTCCGCCGATTTTTCCCGCATCTTCCGCCTTCATAAGCTCCAGCGTATCGGCGGCTGCATCCCTCGAATGAATTATTACAGGCTTTCCCGTCTGTCTCGCAAGATCGAGCTGGCGCAGGAACCATTTTTTCTGAACCTCCTTCGGCGGATTGTCTTCCCAATAATAATCCAGACCGATTTCTCCTACGGCAACAACTTTTTCAGAGGATTCTATTTTTTCACCGATTGCGATAATATCTTCTTCCCTTAAATCCCCGCATTCTCCGGGAATTATTCCAAGCGCCGCATACGCTCCCTCGTGAATCTCCGCAAGCTTCAGCGTTGTATCAACGGAAGCGAGGTCAGACGCAACATTAACAAAATGCCTGACTCCTGCCTTCCTGATTCTTTCAAGTACTTTTTCCCTGTCCTCATCAAATCTCCCATCATCATAATGGGCATGTGTATCAAAAATCATTTAATATAAATTCCGACGGAATATAATCCTTTCCGCAGGTCCTTTCCAAATATCTCTTCAGGTCTTCCTCATCCGGACGCATCATGGATGCTATTTCAGCAACGAGTCTTGCTTCATTATTTTCGCCATAAGCGATATAGGCATGCACGTCCTCAATAGCGGGATAGCCTTTAACTACTGTTTCAAGCTTCGTAAGGTCGATAAATTTTCTCCTTTCAGGGCTTTCCATCAGGACGTTCCTTCCGGCTCTCTCTATAAATTCCACCCTTCCTTCAGGGCTTATCCTTGCCCTGCGCCCGGAAGCATAGAGGTTTCCGCCGGAATAGGGATATGCATTCTTTCCTTCCGCACCCTCCAGCGGGTGTTCTGCGACATAAAGCGTTCCCCACGCTCCGTAAGGCTTCTTTTCGAAATTTTTATCAAGAACATAAACCCTCAGTTCCTCCGAAGCATCTACCCCCGAAATAATTGTTTTTCCGGCTGCGGAATTCAGTCCGGCTGCCGAAATAGTGAAATGCATGGGATAAAGCTTCTCATCAAGACGGTGAGCGAGCCGCGCCACTGAGCTTTCCTCTAAAAGCGCACAGGCAATATCGTTCATTGCCTCCGCAAAAATCCCGACCAGCGCACTGTCGAAACGGCTGCTCCGGTAGTTGAGAACATAGCTGTAAGCAATGTCATCGGGTATTATTATCAGGCGGAAAGGAATATCATCCGTTTCAATCGTTATACGTTCAGCCTTTGCATCACCAATGTTCCCTATTCTTTCAAGGTCGCCCTGATACTGGAAGAACATATCATTAAGGTGAACTGTCGATATTCTCCTCTTCATGTTTTCAAGCATCTCATTGCCGATACGTTTCAGAAGACCTGCCACGCTTTCATGCTCTTCTGCCTTATATCTGAAAATACCCGTCCTGAAGATTGGTCCCGCTGCCCTGCTCCACCGGCTGTCCGTACGTCCGTTGTGAAGACCTCCGCAAGCCACATCATCAGAATCCGCAAAAATCGAAAGAGTAACGTTAAACGCCGCAAGGAAAAAAGCATTCTCGGAAACGGCATTTCTCTTGCAAAATTCCCTGACCCTGCTCCTCGAAAGCTGTCTCAGCTGACCTGTAAGCTTTTCACTTGCAAGGCTGTCATCTTCCGTATAATCAGTTTTTACAAGAACGCTCTCGGCTGAACGATAGCCTTCAAGAAGCTTTCTGAAGTACTCTTCGTCTTCCCTCCTGCCTCCGTTCCGGGCATATTCCTCTTCAAAGAGAATATACTCATAATAACTGTCTTTAACCTTTTCAGGCTTTTCACCCCTGTAGACCGCATTCAGGTCATCAAAAAGCATCTTGATCGTCAGGGCATCGCCTGCTGCCGCCGAAAGGTCAAAGAAAAAATATCCCGCACTGTCAGTCTGGACTATGACCGCTCTGTAAAGGTCATCCTCTTCATTATAGGCATACGGTCTTAAAAGCCGTTTCTTTTCCTTTTCCCATCCGCTGTCTGAAATGGTCATTATGGGAATCTCTGCTTCTCTCGAATCATCCCTTATATTTACAAGCGTTCCGTCCTTATCCCTGATAATTCCCTTAAGCTCAGGATGTATCTCAAAAAGAGCCTCCGCTGCCTTTTTAAGCCTCTTCAAATCAACCGTATCACTGAGTTTGAAAAGAAGCGGCTGGTTTGAAGCAGTTCCTTCATTCAGCACTCCCGTAATATAGCGCTGATTAAAGCTCAAAGGATAGACCTTTTTCATTTCATAATGTTCTTTTTTGGAGCTGTTCTTGGACCAGTAGAGCTTTTCAAGTCCCACTACTGTAGGATTATCCATGAGTTCTTCAAGTGTAAGGTCAAAGCCCAGCTTCGTGTAAAGGTCGGAAACCAGCATCACGCTTCCAAGTGAATCCATTCCCACCTTGAATAAGTCCATATTTATTCCAAACCTTCTGATGCCTGCCGCGTCAGCCGCGAGGTCATATATTCTCTGCTGCAGGTCGGTTTCGGGATATTCAAGCTTTGAAATGAATTCCTTTTCCAGCAGCAGCTCTTCCACGAATCTTTTTCTGATTATCTTACCGTTATAGGTCTTATCAAAGGGCTTCCTTCTGATTCTCAGCCTGCCTATCTTTAAGCCGTCTGTTTCACCGTTGAACTCCCTTATAATATCCGAAACTGCCGCATGAATATCCGTTATCCCTTTTGCATCTGCATAATCAAAGTCAGGATATACCTCGGCCGAAAGGGAATCCCCCGACTTATATATGAGAAGATCCTCAACAACTGCTTTGGATTCGAATTTTCTCTCTATCTCCTCCGGCGAGAGGTATTCTCCCCCGGAAACTTCTATCCGGTTCTCCTTCCTGCCCGTCAGGTATATATATCCGTTCTCATCCCTGTAACCCAGATCACCGGTATGAAGCCAGTCGTTATTGTCTATTGCATAAAGCGTTTCATCAGAATTTTTGTAATAGCCCATCATTACAAATGGCGCTTTTACAAGGATTTCTCCTTCCAGAAAATCTATATCGCAGCCCTTCACCGGCTTTCCGACCGACAAAAGCTTCTCATCAGTTATGGCTTCTCCCACGCAGATTTTCGAAGAGGTCTCACCCATCGTATAAAACTGCCTTATCTCTATTCCAAGACCCCGTATTTCCCTTGCATCATCCGGATGAAGGTACCCTCCGACAACGATTATCCTTCTTAAGCTGTCACCTATCAGGTCTTTTATATAATCCGCCTTAGGGCGCAGCAACTCTCTCTCCGAGAGTTCCGAAATCTCTGCAAGAAGCTTTTTCAGCATAGACGGATTCATTCTAACAATAGTGGGATTGAAAATTCTGAAATGACTCTTTGCCGCTTTCTTATCACAGTTAAGGCAGACGGCAGCACCATAGCGTATGGAAGTCAGGATGTCCTCTACTATGAAGGAGATATTCCACGCCGGAAGCAGCGCAAGCGAAAGCTCGTCAGAATAACCTTCGGGCTCATCAAAGGAAAAAAGATTGCTTATAAGATTTCCCTGCGAGAGCATAACCCTTCTCGACTTGCCGCAGGTTCCCGTCGTCTCCAGAATCAGTGCGCAGCGCTTGTCCGAAAAATCCCCTTCAAATTCATAGTCGCCATAGTCCCTTAATATATCCGATATTCCTCTATTCTTTTTGGTACTGTCAAGAGAATAGAGCTCATTTTCGCAGTCAGTCCCTTCCGAGGCTGATTCCGCAAGGCTTTTCATATCCCATTCATAGAATAATTTATCCGTGACGGAAAGCTCCAGGGCATTTTTCAGCGCATCCACTCCAAGAGCTGCCGGAAGCGGAACAGCCACGTTTCCGCTCATCATTACACCTATGAGTATCGTAAGATACTCTTTACCGCCATTTCCAAGCATGGCTATATGCATGGGATGCCCTGCCTTCTTCTCTTCTTCAGCCACCCATGCCGCTATTTTCTCACAGTCCGAATAAAAGTCGCTATATCTGACTTCACGGACATTTCCATTATCTTCGAACTTCAGAAACACCCCGGCTCCATACTCACGAGCCGCATTTTGCAACAAATCCCTTATCGTCCTGATTTTAGACGCATCCATAAATACACCCCCACACAATATATCTATGATGTCAGGGTCAAAAGTCATCATCCATGGCAAGCTTGCTTGCCAGTGGGTGAATGACTTTATGGCCCGCCCCAATATGAGTGTGGAGTGGGGCGAAGCACCACGAAAACACGAATATTGGGTGGGATTGTGGGAGCACGAAGTGCGGAACA
>CAJOPI010000117.1 GCA_905236275.1 uncultured Lachnospiraceae bacterium
CATCAAATAAATAAGACAGATTCAAAGAAAAAACTTTTTCATAATACTTGCCGGGTGCGAAAGTGCCCGGCATCCTCCCTTTTAAAGACCTTTTTATAAAAGCTAAAAAAAAGACCACCGGCTAAGCCGATGGTCTTTCTTATTCTTATAATTATCAGATCTTGTTCTCAGAACCAAGAACGTTGATAATCTTGTGGTGTACGATATCCTTAACATACTTACGGCCGTCACCGATATACTGACGGGGATCGAAGTGCTCAGGATGCTCTGTGAAGTGCTGACGGATACCTGCTGTCATACCGAGACGAAGATCCGAGTCGATGTTGATCTTGCAGACAGCGCTCTTTGCAGCTTCTCTGAGCTGATCTTCAGGAATACCGATTGCATCCTGTAATCCTCCTCCATTAGCGTTAATGATCTTAACATATTCCTGCGGAACAGATGAAGAACCATGAAGAACGATCGGGAATCCCGGAAGCTCTTTAACGATTTCTTCAAGAATATCAAGACGGATGTGGGGCTGTGTGCCGGGCTTGAACTTGTAAGCACCATGGCTTGTTCCGATAGCGATTGCAAGTGAATCAACGCCGGTCTTCTTAACGAAGTCAACAACCTGTGCAGGATCTGTGTACTGTGCATTCTCTGCTGCTACAGATACATCATCTTCAACACCTGCAAGTGTTCCGAGCTCAGCCTCTACAACAACATTGTGTGCGTGTGCATACTCTGCAACCTTAGCTGAAAGCTCAACGTTCTCCTCATAAGGCTTTGATGAGCCGTCGATCATAACTGATGTAAATCCGCTGTCGATACAATCCTTGCAGACTTCAAAATCAGCACCATGATCAAGATGAAGTGCGATCGGAACTTCAGGATGAAGTGCTACTGCTGCCTCAACGAGCTTTACAAGGTAAATTGAATTGGCATACTTTCTTGCACCTGCCGAAGCCTGAAGGATAACAGGAGAGTGAAGCTCTGCTGCTGCCTCTGTGATGCCCTGAACGATCTCCATGTTGTTGACGTTGAATGCGCCTACAGCATATCCACCGTTATAAGCCTTTTCGAACATTTCTTTTGTTCCTACTAATGACATAGTCTTCCCATCCTTTCTGATGTACGCTTAGAACCTGTTCATTATATGACCGTACAAAACTGTTAAAATTATAACACGAATTAAAACATCACACAAGGTAATGGAACATTCTTTGGCACAATCATTTCAAGTGCGCACTGTATATTTTCCATTCTGACGCTTTTTGTATTGCCGCCAAACTCGCCGTCCAGAGTCCATGGAACCTCCACCGACGAACTGAACTTTATTTTCCGGGTCTTGAAGTTGAAAACAAACCGGTTGTCCTGGGAGCGCGTAAATACCGCTGTTGCTATATCCGTAAAGTCCTGGACCTGTACAGGGTTTTTTATAAGAGTCACCTCAAAAAGCCCGTCATTTAAGAGAACTCCGTCTCCGGTTATGTCCTTCATCCCGCCGACGGAAAGGGAATTGCTCACCATTCCGAATATGAAATCGTCTTCCATTATCATTCCGTCATGCTCTGCCTTTATATGGTAGGGTCTTGTCTGCGGAAGCCTTGCAGCCGCCTCGATAATATAAGCAAAGTGACCGAAGGTATTCTTCATATCCTGACTCGTTCCGTAGGACACGTCCGTAAAGAGACCGAAGGCCGCAACGTATACGAAGGATTTTTTATTAAATTTTCCCATATCGAAAGCCATGCAGTTGCATTGGGCAACCACTTCCGCGGCATCGAGCATATTCATTGGAATTTTCAGAGACTGGGCAAAGTCGTTGGTACTCCCCGCCGGAATATAGCCAATCGGAACCTTTGTCTTGGACAGAAGCATTCCTGCCGTCACGTCGTCGAGGGTTCCGTCCCCTCCCGAACAGGCTATGACATCATACTTCCCATCCGCGGCGATAGTTGCCTTCTTCGCATCACCGGCCCTTGACGTGGGACATACCGTAACTTCAAAGCCGGAATCCGCAAAGATTTCAAGGATTTGTGACAGATTTTCTCTTATCTTTGCCATTCCGGCCTGTGGATTATAAATGAAATAAAGTTTTTTCTTAACAGGACTCATATAATATGACCTTCCTGAAATTCAGACTGCAATCGGCTCTCCCCTAAGGTATCTGACCATATTCTCGGCTGCTGCGTCTTCATCATCTCCGTCAGTAACAACATCAACATCATCACCGTTCTTCAAAGCAAGTGTCATCATTCCCATAATGCTCTTCGCATTGACATGCTTTGAATCATACTCGATGTAAACGCTTGAATCATACTGACTGGCAACCTGAACCAGCATTGCAATAGGACGTGTATCCAAATCTTCCTTAATGGATACTGTAACAGTCTGTTTCTTCATAAAATCTCCTCCACAATAAAAACTACTGTGTCTTTTTCCTCAGATTGTCGGCAATCTCGCTTAAGCGCCTCAACCTGTGGTTAACCCCTGACTTACTGACGTTTCCGTCAAGTAAAGCTACAAGTTCCTTCAAACTGGCCTCCGGATTGGCAAGCCTCAGCTCCGCAAGCTGCCTCAACGGCTCGGATAGAGCGGCAAAAGCCCCGGATTCTCTGATAAACTCGATGTCATTCACCTGCTTCACCGCTGCATTTACTGTTTTCGTAATATTGGCGGTCTCACAGTTGACTCGTCTGTTTACTTCGTTTCTCATTTCCTTGACGATTCGTGTATTCTCCATACTCATAAGAGACTGATGTGCCTCCATGACATTGAGCACGTCTATTATCTGACCGCCATCCTTGAGATAGACCACATGGTATTTCTTCCTGATGACTATCCGGCTCTCAACTCCGAAACTGTTAATAAGATTCATGAGCCTGTCCGCCTGCTTTTCCGAATCACAGACGATTTCAAGATGGTAGGATTTTGCAGGATTGTTGACTGACCCTGCCGCCAGAAAAGCACCGCTTACAAAAAAACGCCTGCAGCACATCTTTTCAACAAGAAGTGAATTAACACTTTCCCTATTTTCCGAGAGCTTCAGCATCTTTGCCGCCTTTTCGGCATCCTCATCATATATATTCAGAAAATAAACATTGTCATGTGCACGCATCACACGCACGTCACAACGTATTTTACATAATTTTTGCAGTAATGTAAAGTACAATTTCGCGGCCAATGAATTTTCCGTCTGAAACTCCATACGGTTTTCAGCAGGGATAAGTTTCCCTCCAAATTCAAAAAGCGCTGCCAGTTCTGCAATCTGGCAGTGCCTCGCTGTCGGAATATTCATTGATATTTCTTTTTTTACATCGGTTGAAAAAGACATTAAATACTACCTTCTGAGAGAGTCCTTATAAATATCCCTGTGCTCGATCTTTATCCCAAA
>CAJOPI010000118.1 GCA_905236275.1 uncultured Lachnospiraceae bacterium
GCAGTAGGCAACAACCTTCTTCGCGCAGCCCGGCAGGGTTTCAAAGCTTATGAAATAACCGCCCTTTGGCATTGTCCATTCACCGATTCCGAGTCCTGCAAGGTTTTCTGAAAAAATAGCTTCAACGCTCTCGAATTTCGGACGGAGAATTGCCGCGTGTTTCTTCATGTGCTCTACCATTCCATGAATGTTCTTGAAGAAACGTGTGGTTCTGAGCTGGTTAACCTTGTCGTGACCGATGGTCTGGAACTTCATCTGCTTTTTGACATCCTCGAGATTGTTAAGGCTTGCTGCCATTGCTGCAATACCTGAACCCGGGAAGGCTACCTTTGAGGTTGAAGCAAATTTATAAACAAGGTCGGGATTGCCTGCCTTCTTGCATTCGGCAAGTATCTCAACGATATAATCCTGATCCTTTTCATAAAGGTGATGAATTGTATAAGCGTTATCCCAATAAATCCTGAAATCCGGAGCAGCAGGCTTTAAGTGTGCGAAACGGCTGACAGTCTTGTCTGAATAGCTGTAGCCCTGCGGATTGGAATATTTGGGGCAGCACCAGATGCCCTTGATGGAATCGTCTTCGGAAACGAGCTGCTCGATCATATCCATGTCGGGACCTTCCGGAGTCATGGGAATATTTATCATTTCGATGCCGAAATATTCGGTTATTGCAAAGTGACGGTCGTAGCCCGGAACGGGGCAGAGCCATTTAACCTTATCAAGCCTGCACCAAGGTGTGGAGCCCATTACACCATGCGTAAAGGAACGGCTGATGCAGTCATACATGACATTGAGTGATGAATTGCCGAAAATTATTATATTGTCTGGATTGTTTTCCATCATATCCGACATAAGCTCCCTGGCTTCATCAATACCGGTGAGAACGCCGTAATTACGGCAGTCGGTTCCGTCTTCACAGACAAGGTCGGAAGAGGAATTCAGAACATCCATCATGCCCATTGAGATATCGAGCTGTTCACGACAGGGTTTGCCGCGGCTCATGTCAAGGTTCATATCCATGCCCTGATAGTGATGGTATTCTTTCCTGAGTTCCTCAAGCATCTGAGAAAGCTCGCTGTCTGACATTTCAGAATAAGGTTTTCTGCTTGTTTCCATTGTCACTCAACTCCTAACTTTATTTCTTTCAATATAATTAGACACTTTAATGCGGTGTCGCGTTACATTTTAGCATGGATTTATCGGCTCGGCAACTATAAAGTTCGTAATTTGGGAGTTCTGTTAGCTTTCATTAGCACAAGATTACTATAATTGTTAAGATTCTAAACACAGATTATTCAAAAAGTTCGGATATAATCGTTATACACTTCAGCAGATGTTTTATGATCAGAGGAGTTATTTTATGAGAGAAGAAAAAAATCAGAGAGAATATATTGACCGCCTATACGATGCTGCTTCAAAGCTTCTGAGGGCTGCAGACGTAAACGGAATGCGTCTTTTTGAGTTTGATTCGGAAGAAGGACATCATAATTACAGTAAAAAGAAGAAAGTATCATTGGCAAATTGATTTGACCGTTTAGCTTCTATAGTCTATAATCATATAGAATGTGTTTTGAAATGTACAATCATGATACTCGTTTCGTGAGAAGCTGATTACGTTAATATTCAATCAGCAGCCAGCACTTTGCTGCTGGCTGCGTGAGAATATGAAGTGGGCCTGATTGCAGAATATAGGAGTTGAAAATGGCAGATATAAGACCTTTCAGGGCAGTGAGACCGGATACGGGGAAGGCGGCGGATATTGCCGCACTTCCATATGACGTATATTCAAGACAGGAGGCGAAGGCTGAAGCAGCTGATAAGCCACTGTCTTTTTTGCGTATAGACAGACCTGAAATAAATTTTGATGACAGTGTAGATATTTACGATCCCCGCTGCTACGAAAAGGCAGGAGAATTGCTGGATTCAATGATAAAATCAGGAGATTTCATAGAGGATGAAAGTCCCTCATATTATATATATGAGCTGACGATGGATGGACGCAGCCAGACAGGCATAGTGGCTACAGCTTCGGTTGATGATTACAACAATAAGATCATAAAAAAACATGAAAATACAAGAGAGGACAAGGAAATAGACAGGATACGCCATGTTGAAGCCTGCTCCGCGCAGACGGGACCTATTTTCCTTGGCTATCGTTCAAATGACATTATCAATAAAACGGTAGATGATATAAAGAAGGAAAGCGCACCTCTTTATAACTTTGTAAGTCCTGACGGAGTCGGACACAGGGTTTGGATAATAAAAGAGGAAGAAAGAATTGACAGGATAAGAAAGGAATTTAAGTCGATAAATTCCATTTACATCTGTGACGGGCATCACAGATGTGCCTCGGCAGTCAAGGCGGCGGAGAGAAAAAGAAATGCGGTTCCCGACCGTAAGGGAGATGAAGAGTTTAATTTCTTTCTGTCGGTGCTTTTTCCTGATGACCAGCTTCTTATAATGGATTACAACAGAGTCGTAAAGGATCTGAACGGACTTTCCGAGGACAGATTTTTTGACCGGGTAAGAAAGAAGTTTGTGATCGAGGATGCCGGAGAGAGTGCATACAGACCCGAGGCCAAGGGAAATTTCGGAATGTACATCAGCGGGAAATGGTATCATCTTACGGCGAAACCTGAGACAAAGCTTGATGATCCGGTTGATGTACTTGATGTATCGGTTCTTCAGAATGAACTGCTGGCTCCGATACTGAATATTGAAGATCCAAGGACAGATTCGAGAATTAAGTTTGTGGGCGGTATCAGAGGCTTAAAGGAGCTTGAAAGGCTTGTTGATTCAAGAAAATACGCGGTAGCCTTTTCAATGTATCCTACGGATATCAGTGAGCTTTTTGAGGTGGCAGATAAAAACGCACTTATGCCGCCGAAATCCACATGGTTTGAACCCAAGCTCAGAAGCGGGCTTTTTATACATAAGTTTTAATAGACGAGGAGTTTTTTAGATGACAAAGAAAGTTTATAATCTCATGGATTGGGCGGCAATTGAGGCGATTACCTATTCGGAGGAGGATCATCCGAAGGAACTTCTCGGAGCACACGCAGTTGGAAGTCAGACCTTGATTCAGGTATTTATTCCCGAGGCAAAAAAGGTCTCTGTGAGGGTGGGACGTTCAAAAACTCCCATAGAATGTGAGCTTGCAGATGAAAGCGGATATTTTGCATGTCTTGTAAAAAGAAAGTTCCCCTTCCAGTATACCCTTATATATGAGGATAAGGACGGAAGGACTGTAGAGACTGCCGACCCTTATTCCTTTGAAAATATCATAAGCGAGAAGGATGTTCTGAAATTCGCAGAGGGTATTCATTATCATATCTATGAGATTCTCGGTGCACATACCATGGAGATTGACGGAGTTAAGGGTACTCATTTTGCGCTCTGGGCTCCTGCTGCGATGAGAGTCAGCGTTGTGGGCGAATTCAATGGCTGGGATGGCAGAATGCACCAGATGGAACGCCTATATGATTCCGGAATATTCGAGATTTTTGTTCCGGGAGTGGAAGATGGAGCCGTTTATAAATTTGAATTAAAGAAAAAGAACGGTACTGTTATTTATAAATCCGACCCTTATGAATTTGGCGGAGAAATGAGACCCTTGAATGCTTCGGTTGTTCGTGATATTTCGGACTTCAGCTGGAATGATGACGAATGGCTTAAAAATCGTGCCAAGAAAAAATCCGAAAATGAGCCGATGCTTGTCTATGAGCTTCATTTAGGCACGTGGAAGAGACGTTCCCTGACAGCTAAGGAAAAAGAAAAAAACTGGGAAGATGTTGACAGGGAAGGTCTTTATTTCATGAACTACAGAAAGATTGCGCCTGAACTTGCAAAATATGTTCATGAAATGGGATATACCCATGTGGAGCTTATGCCCGTAATGGAGCATCCTTTTGATTTTTCCAACGGTTATCAGATAACGGGTTACTATGCGCCGACGAGACGTTTCGGAACGCCGGAGGACTTCGCATGGTTTATGAATTATATGCATTCGGAAGGGATAGGCGTAATCCTTGACTGGTCGGCAGCTAATTTCCCGAAGGATGATTTCGGACTTGAATGTTTTGACGGAACACATCTTTACGAGAGCAGCAATTCAAGAAGAAGAAAGCATCCTGATGCCGGTACGTGGATGTTTGATTTTGGACGTCCGCAGGTCAAGAATTATCTGATTTCGAGTGCTCTCTTCTGGGTTAACGTATATCATGCTGACGGAATAAGGGTTAATGACCTTGACTATATACTTTATCATGATTTCGGAAAGAATGACGGGGAATGGGATGCGAATATCTATGGCGGAAGGGAAAACCTTGAAGGTATAGAATTTATAAAGCATCTTACCTCTGTCTTTGCTAAAAATGCAAGAGGCTCTCTGATAATTGCCGAGGAGTCCGCAGCATGGTCAGGAGTTACGGCTTCGTTAGAGGATGGCGGACTTGGTTTTGATTATAAATGGAATAATGGCTGGAAGAATGATTTCTTAGGCTATATGGCTTATGACCATCATGCGCGCTCGAATCATTATGGCGAGCTTTGCTTCCCGATGATATATGCGTATACGGAAAAGTATATCCTGCCTTTTTCCCATAATGAGTCGATGGGACCGGCGGGGTCGCTCATAAACAGGATGAGCGGGATTAACAGGGATGAAAAGTTTGCGAATATGAAGACGGCTTTTGCTTTCTTTATGACTCATCCCGGTAAAAAGCTTCTCTTTATGGGACAGGATATTGGAGAATTTGATGAGTGGAATGCCGGCAGGGAGATAGAGTGGAATCTTCTCGAGGGTGAGGAACACAAGTGGTTTCATGCGGCGGTTAAGGATATGATAGCCCTTTACAGGGAGAATCCTGCCCTTTACGCGCTTGACCATGAGGAAGACGGATTCGAATGGATAAACTGCATTTCCGCAAATGAAAATATCGTTGTTTACCTGAGGAAGACAAAGAAAGAGAATGAAACCCTGCTCTTTGTTGCTAATTTTGAAAATGTTCCGAGGAAAAATTATAAGATTGGTGTTCCTTTTGAGGGAAAATATAAGGAAATCTTTAATACAGATGCGGAAAAATACGGTGGTTTCGATTTCAGAAATACAAGATGCTATAATTCGGATAAGGATGAGTGCGATGGAAGGGAAGATTCAATAAGGATCAAGGTTCCACCGCTGGCAGTTTCCGTATTTAAGTGTACACCGGAAAAAAGGCTAAGGAACTGATAAGAGATGATGGCAGACACAGAATTAAGCGTTTCTCTGGATTCCGTATCGAATAACATGACGGAAATATCGGAGACGCTTAAGAATATAAATAATTTAAGCTCCTTAAAGCAGGAGGTAACAAAGGGCTTTTTCGCAGAATATTTAGAGACTGTTCCCTCTAAGCTCTTTAATCTTGGAGTGAGGGTCATATTTGCACTGATATGCTATTTCCTCGGTTCTAAGCTGATTGAGTTTGCGAGAAAAATTGTTATTAAATCGCTTGAAAAGACGGGAATGGAAAAGGGTGTGATCCATTTCGTTGACTCCTGTGTTAAATTCCTGCTCTATGTCATTTTGATAATGATAGTTGCTTCGGGATTCGGAGTTGATGCGACCTCGATAGTGGCTGTGCTCGGTTCCATTGGTCTTACCGTTGGACTTGCACTGCAGGGAAGCTTTTCAAACTTTGCAGGCGGTATCATCCTTCTTTTGATGAAACCCTTCAAGGTCGGGGATTATATCAAAGAGGATTCACATGGAAATGAGGGTGTTGTGACAAGCATAAAGCTTTTCTATACCACGCTCAGAACTATTGACAATAAGGTTGTGCTCATTCCGAACGGAACCCTCTGCAACAGCTCCATGACAAATGTTACATGGCATGAAGAAAGATGCATTGATTATTCGATCGGAATAAGCTATGACTCGGATATTATTCTGGCAAAGGAAACGCTTAAGGGTCTTATAATGGAGGATGAAGGTCTCCTTCGTCCCGGAGATATTAAAATATTTGTAAGGGAGCTCGCTGACAGCGCGGTGGTTATCGGAGCACGTTATTTTGTCAGAACCTCGTCTTATTGGGACTCTCTGTGGAATATGAATGAAGCTGTAAAGCTTAAATTTGATGAAGTGGGAATTCAGATTCCATATAATCAGATGGATGTGCATATTAAAAATAACAGTTCCTAATCAAGTAATCATAAGAGTGAACGATTTTTTTTGTCGTTCACTCTTAACTTTTATTACGAAAATACCGATATAAAAGGTGTACAGATATAAAAAGAAAAATCAGACAATTTAACGTAAAAGCTTGAAATAGATTGAATTTAATGTTAGAATCAAAGTGTATACAGATGTGATCAGACAAGGATGTCGCCTGACATATACAAAGGAGTGTGATTTTTGTGTCGTTAAATGTTAATACACTTTCAAAATCGTCATTTGATTATTCAAGCTGGTTTTCCACAAATTCATCCGATAATTCGGGAAATACACTTTTAGCAGACTATGCCGCTATAAAAAACGGTTCCTTAAAGAAGCTTTATAAGGCTTATTACAGTACGGAAGGTGTTGACAGCGAAGCTGAGGAAAAGAAATCCGAGGCTTATTCCACTGTTAAAGGCGATGCTTCGAAGCTTCGCAAGACCTTGGATAAACTCCAGAGTTCAAGCCTGTACGACGGAAATTCTACAGATAAGCTTTACAGTGCTGTTAAAGATTTTGTTACTGATTACAACAAGGCTTTCAGTTCGGCTGCTTCGGAGGATGCTGAAGCAGCAAACAGCATGGCATTGAAGCTGGGCAAGACAACTTCAACCTATACAAATCAGCTGGAGAGCATTGGAATCAGCATGGATGAGGACGGGAAGCTGTCGATTGATGAGGATAAGTTCAAGGAGGCTGTTTCGACCTCGACGGGACTTGCAACGGCAAAGGATTTGTTTGGCTCTAACTACGGATATTCGAATACACTGACCAACAAGGCTTCAGTTATTGAGTCGATTGCCGCTAACAAGGTTAAGTCTGATAAAATGACCTACAATGCTGACGGAAACGGTTCATCGGTTCTTGACAGTTTAATAAATATGAACGCATAAGTTGTACTGATGCCCTTTGGGGCACTAAATCAGGCAGATGCAGCTGCATTTTTATAGAAAGCCCCGGCATGGTTTCCCTTGATGCCGGGGCTTCTTAATGCCTTAAAGCAAGTGACGGGAATCGAACCCGCGTCATCAGCTTGGGAAGCTGATGTTCTGCCATTGAACCACACCTGCAGTCTAAAAATTGTCAACAATTGAATTTTACTCCTATAGTCAATATAAATCAAGTCCAAAATGTTAACGTAAGTCATTTCTTTTCTTTCTTTTTCAATTCGTCGAGAACAAGACAGCTGTATTCTGCGAGCTTATCGCTGTCAAAATTTTTTTCCTCGAAGACAAAATAATTCTCTTTTGATTTATAGTCTTCTCTGAAAGAGGGCGAGAATAATTCTGACCTGAACTGCGGCAGAAAACAGTCCTCTTTTTTTATATAGCAGTTAGAAGCTGAGGCTTTTTCACGAACGCTTGTCTGCATGAAGCTTCCGACAGATTTGTGGACGCAGACATCCTCTTCCGGAAGATAGTAGTAATTCTTATAATCCTTAAAGAAATGCTTGAGCTCTGCCCTGTAATACGGAACGCGAATCACTGCGCGCTCATTTCTGAAAGCAATGCTGAGACCATGAGCTGATAAAAGCTTATCATCAGGTACCTTGCTTTTCAGTCTGAGTTCGAGAATAAGGGCCTCTGTTCCGTCAAAGGAAAAAGAAACGCTTTCCGGCTTGGCGAAGAAGATGTTGAGATAACGGAAAATCTGAAGCACATCAGGCATTCCTGCTATGTCATCTGCGTTGTGAAGAAGCAGGAGAGAACGTTCACGCTCACCATGTCCCTCAGCGTAGCGCCAATATACGTCAATCAGCTCGCCTCCGCTCATTTTATCCTCGCGTGCAATACCCAAAAATTTCTCGACAGATTTCTGCTTCATATTTTCGAGACCCAGCAGGTTCTTAAAAGGACGGATCTGCCTGTAGATATCGAAGCTCTCCGGAAGGGAGGCATTAATGTCATAAACTTGATAGCGTGCTTTTATAAAAGGCAGGTCAAAGCTTTCACCGTTGAAGCTGATTATAAGATCAAATCTTTTCATGAACTCCCTCATGGCAAGAAGTGTTCGGAATTCATCGTCTGCGTCTTCGGCAAGAAACTGCCTGTAACGCCAGCTTTCATCCTCGAAGTAGACAAAGCCCGCAAGATAGAGCATGGAACGTTCTCTGGAAAGTCCTGTGGTCTCGATGTCAAAGAAAGCAGTTTTCGATAAATCAGCAGTTAAAATGCCGCTTAACGCTTCGAGAGAATTTTTATCTATTGTAGTCAAATTATTGTCAATTATTTCCATTTTTGATATTATTATTTTGGACTGTTTTGTTTAATGTGACGTTGGTTTTAACAGGTGCGTGATACGTTGGCACGCTTTCTTATTATAACACAGGTCAATGATAATCCGTCAAATATTATCCGGTGTGCAACGGATTTTTACGGCGGAGGAAACCGAATAGTCCGGAAAAATTATTATTTTAAGAAGAGAGGGTCTGAGAATGTCACAGTATACTTTCAGTGGAGGCATTCATCCTTTTGACGGCAAGGGGCTGTCAAAGGATAAGCCTGTAAAAGAGGTGCTGCCAAAGGGATTACTGGTATTTCCGCTTTCACAGCACATCGGGGCTCCTGCGAAGGCTGTTGTTGCGGTAGGCGACAGTGTAAAGGCAGGACAGCTTATTGCTGAGGCAAACGGATTTGTTTCGGCAAACATTTTTTCTTCGGTCAGCGGTACAGTCAAGGCAATCGAGCCGCATCGTGTACCTACGGGAGCCATGGTAAACTCGATAGTTATCGAGAATGACGGCAAATATGAGGAGGTATCTTATCCTGCGCCGAAAGCCTATGAGGAAATGACCGGAGAAGAAATAGTCAACGCAGTCAGGGCAGCAGGTGTAGTAGGAATGGGCGGAGCCGGATTTCCGACAGCGGTAAAGCTTTCTCCGAAAAATCCTGAAAAGATTGACTATATTATAGCTAACTGCGTTGAATGTGAACCATATCTTACATCTGATTACAGACGCATGATGGAAAATCCGGAGCTTGTCATTGACGGATTGAAATGTGTCCTCAAGGTTTTTCCGAGAGCAAGGGGAATAATAGCAATAGAGGATAATAAGCCCGATGCTGTCGAGAAGATGAAAAGCCTTACGGCAAATGAATCATCTATAGAGGTTTACTCCTTAAAAACAAAATATCCGCAGGGAGGAGAGCGCCAGCTTATCTATGCATGTACAAAGCGTGCCATAAATTCGAAGATGCTGCCGGCAGATGCAGGCTGTATCGTGGATAACTGCGAGACTCTTGTGGCGATCAATCGCGCGGTTAAGGAGAATAAACCTACTTTTCAGAGAATTGTTACCATTACGGGTGATGCGATCAATGACCCGCGAAATTTCCTCGTGCGTATGGGAAGCAGCTTCAACGAACTGATTTCCGAAGCGGGCGGGCTTAAATCAGAGCCTGAGCAGATCGTATCAGGTGGTCCGATGATGGGATTTTCCGTACTTGAAACAGACGTGCCTGTAACAAAGACATCGTCAGCAATGCTGTTCCTTTTAAGGGATGATGCCCTTCACGCAGAGGAAACAGCCTGCATCAACTGCGGACGCTGCGTTGAGGTCTGCCCTTCAAGGCTCATTCCTTCACAGCTTGCCACCTATGGAGAACATGAGAATTATGAAAAGTTCAATCAGCTTTTCGGCTCGGAATGTATCGAGTGCGGTTCCTGTTCTTATGTATGCCCCGCTAAAAGACAGCTTGCACAGGCTATTAAGGGTATGAAGAGACTTGCGGCGGCTAAGGCTAAAGAAGAAGCGAAGGGTGGTGACAAATAATGGCAGAAGAGAAGAAGCTTTTAAATGTATCTTCAAATCCTCATGTCAGGGACAGGATTACCACGCGGACAATCATGCTTCTGGTATTTCTGGCATTGCTTCCTGCGACGGGATACGGAGTTTATCATTTTGGACTTTACTCACTTGCGGTTGTCCTTGTAACGACAGGCTCGGCAGTAATCTGGGAGTTTATCTGGACTAAGTGCATGAAGAAAAAGAGTACGATAGAAGATCTTTCGGCAGCGGTTACAGGACTTCTGCTCGCACTTAATATGCCTCCGAGGATTCCCATCTGGATATGTGTTTTAGGTTCCTTCTTTGCAATAATTGTTGTAAAGAACCTTTTCGGAGGACTTGGACAGAACTTTATGAATCCTGCTTTGGGTGCAAGATGTTTCCTGCTCATTTCTTTTGCCGGAAAAATGGCTGATTTTGCCTATGACAGCGTTTCGGGCGCAACCTACCTTGCAAATCTTAAGAACGGAAGCTCTTTTGATGCTTCGGCAATGGTATGGGGTAACGAAATGGGAACCATAGGAGAGACAAGTGTTATCGCTATAGTAATCGGAGCGTGCATTCTTCTTGCCTTTGGAATTATCGATCTTACGATACCCGGAACCTATATCCTGACCTTTGTTGTATTCTGGTGTCTTTTCGGAGGACATGGTGCTGATCCCGGATATCTTACGGCAGAGCTCGCAGGCGGCGGACTTATGCTGGGTGCATTTTTCATGGCAACCGATTATGTAACGAGCCCTATTACTACAAAGGGACGGATTGTCTATGGAATTATCCTCGGAGTCTTAACGGGCGTGTTCAGGGTATTTTCTTCGGGAGCAGAAGGCGTTTCTTACGCGATAATCGTATCAAACCTGCTTGTACCGCTTATCGAGCGTGCTACACCGCCTAAGTGCTTTGGCTATGTGAAGCCGGTGAAAGGAGGCAGGGCTTAATGAGCAAGGAATTAAAGAATACATTAATAATAACAGCCTTTGCGCTTGTTTCCGGACTGGCTCTCGGAGCCGTTCACCAGGTTACGGCCGGACCCATCGCCGCACAGAAGCAGCAGGCTTTGAATGAGGCCTATAGTGCCGTAATAGCTGAGGCAGCCAATTTCAACGATCTCGGAATCGAAGCCTATGATGACGCAGATTACAATGCACAGATAGCTTCGGTCTTGTCTGCTGAGGATGCTTCAGGAGCGAATGCGGGTTATGTCGTAAATGTTGTTTCTCATGGAGGATATGGCGGAGATATTGAATTTTCCGTTGGCGTAAAGAATGACGGAACGATTGAGAATATTTCGATCACCGCTATTTCGGAAACTCCCGGCCTTGGAATGAAGGCTCAGACGGAGCCTGATTTCATAGGACAGTTCTTAGGACAGAGCGTTGATAATGATTATGTGCTCGGAGATAATGTTACGGCAATCACAAGTGCAACATTTACTTCGCGCTGTATGACAAACGGTATCAATGCCGCGTTAAAGTATTACACAAATAATTTAGCGGGAGGTACACAATAATGAAGCCAAATTCACCGATAGAGAGACTTTTTAACGGCATAGTAAAAGAAAACCCCACGCTGGTTATCATTCTCGGAATGTGTCCTACGCTTGCGGTAACCACCTCGGCAATGAATGGAATAGGTATGGGACTTTCCACAACAGCCGTACTTGCAATGGCAAACCTTTTCATCTCGCTTTTGAGAAAGGTTATTCCCGATGAAGTGAGAATCCCTGCCTTTATCGTGGTCATAGCGTCCTTCGTTACGATGGTTGATATGCTTATGGAGGCTTATACTCCGGCACTTTATGAGCAGCTTGGAATTTATATTCCGCTCATAGTTGTTAACTGTATTATTTTCGGACGTGCCGAGGCTTATGCATCAAAGAACGGTCCTGTTGCCTCACTTTTTGACGGAATTGGAATGGGTCTTGGATTCACCATTTCGATCACCATAATAGGATTTATACGTGAGCTGATTGGATCCGGTGCGGTATTCGGACATCCCATAGGCAGTCTTCCCGACTATATGCCTTCTATTTTCGTAATGGCTCCGGGCGCATTTATGGTACTTGCTACAATGATCGTTGTACGTGCGAATATCATAAATCATATCGAGTCCAAGAAAGGTGTAAGACTTCCTGTCGAGCATACTGATGAGCCGGGTGCACAGTGTTCGGGATGTGCTTTTGTCGGCAGCTGTGCAGGTAAATTTCAGAAGTATGAGGCAGAATTTAAGAAGGAAGGAGAGACTAAGTAATGAACAGTTCGTCATCCTTAATATACATAGTTGTTTTTTCGATACTGATCAATAACGTAGTGCTGAGCCAGTTCCTCGGTATCTGCCCTTTCCTCGGCGTTTCCAATAAGGTTGCAACGGCAGCGGGGATGGGAGGCGCGGTTGTATTCGTTATAACCATAGCTTCGGCAGTAGCTGCGGTTATTTATCAGTTTGTGCTTTTACCCTTCAATCTTGACTATCTCAACACGATAGTATTTATTCTTGTAATTGCAGCGCTGGTTCAGTTAGTTGAGATGTTTTTGAAGAAATCGTCGCCGGGACTTTATAAGGCGTTGGGTGTATACCTTCCCCTTATCACGACAAACTGTGCGGTTCTTGGTGTGGTTCTCCTTAACGTACAGAATGGCTTCAACTTTATACAGAGTGTTGTAAACGGTTTTGCCACTGCATGCGGATTCGCACTCTCGCTTGTGATCATGGCGGGACTTCGCGAGA
>CAJOPI010000119.1 GCA_905236275.1 uncultured Lachnospiraceae bacterium
TTACGATAGTTTTTAATAATCATCATTTTTCCGTCAGCTCTGCCTGCCTTAAAATTCAGGTGAATACCATCGGATTCATGAACAAGTCTGGGTTTTATTGATATTGTCTTACTCTTTGAAACTCTCTTTTCCTCTTCGTCTTCGACCTCGAAAAGACTTCCGCCGTCAACTATTGAAAAAATGCTTTCTGCCGCACTGTCGGTTTCATCACCCGGGTCATTTTCAATAACATACTCCCACAGCAGTTCAAAAGTTGAAATTATATGTGAACAAAGACCATATTCACTATTCCTGTAATAAAAGCCGCTTCTTATCATGTATTCACAGCTGCATTTTGCGTTCCGCAGTCCTCCCCTTCCAAGTGTTACCTCAGTTTCCGCAGGCTCAAATACATCTTCTGTTATTGTTTTTGCAGTTATCTGCTGTTTTCCGTCAAAATCAAAAGAAACAGTCGGTGTTTCAACAAATCTGATCTTTTTTTCTATATTAAATGCCCTTGACCTGCTGAGCGCATATGAATTAGTTAATTCTCTCCCTACAATTCTTGGAATATCAAAATACCGGTTTAATATCGTTCTTTTTTGAGAGAAGCCTCTGTTTCCCGCGAGTTTTCTGACTTTCTCTTCTCTTTCTCTCTTCTTTTTCAGTTCTTCTCTTCTTTTTTCGATTCTTTCCTGTTCTTCTCTTTCCTGTTTCTCCTCTTCGGTTTCTATGAATCTCCACTCCCCATGAGCCATTTCCCATAAATAAAGCAGTGCTGCCTCATGCTGACAGGGTTGCTTTACCACTCCTCTCCACCAGCTCATCCGACTCACATTCGATAATGAACAGTCACATTCAAAATATTCTGCATCCCAATCCTCAGAATATTTCTCCGGTGCCTTTACTATCTCAACATGGAAATTTCCAATTCCGGCTGCTGCTCTCTTATCATTCCAGCGGAACTGCTTGAAGTTTCCCTTATTTATAAAATTCATTCCCATCTGAAGCTGCTTATCCGTAAAAAAGTGTTTCCAATCCTTAACAGCTGCATTTTTATTTTCCATCGTTCTTCCTCTCAAAAAAATTAATATATCCTCTTTTGTATATCAACACAATCGCGCCATAGACCATAGCTCCGATTGTCATCTGAATGACAGTACATACCGGACCCTGTAGTCTCAAACCTCTTTCCGCAAGCCGAATAACTGCAAACATCAGAGTCGAAGCCAGGGCAGACTCCAAAATATATATAAATATATTTCTTATATTAAAATATTTTCTTGCAAAAAACATCTCGATAAGGCACACTATCGTTTCGGCGATAACAGAGGCCGTCATTGCGCCCGTTGAAAAATACAGGCCTATCCAGAAACTATTCAGAATTATATTTACAACTGCCCCCGCAATAGTGGCAACAGTGGTCTTATTATGCTCCTCGATCGGTATAAGAACTGCGTTTCCGGCTATGTTTGCCATACCTATCACAAGAATGATGGGTGATGACATTTTCAGCAAACATGCAACTTTCTCATAACCCTCGCCAAAAAACCATGGAACCAGATTATCCGCTGCCGCATAGAGTCCGAAGCAGATAGGCATTCCCAGGAAAATCACAAAGCGATAGGATTTATCGATTGTCGCTTTCAGATTCTCCCGTTCCTCATTTTTATATAAATAAGATACCCTTGGAATCAAAACCGTACTTAAGGAAACGAGAACCATTTCCAGAAGTCTCAGTATCTTATGTGCCTGTTCATAAACTCCACTCTCAGCCTTGTTTCCCGTAAGTCCCAGCATCGTCCGGTCAGCAAGGGAATAGGCATAGATTGCAATCATCGGAACGAAAAGCTCCGCTGAGGTTTTAAGTCCCGGCAACAGATCATTTTTTTCAATTCCTGCACCCTTTATATTCCTGATAAGCGCCGGCCACATCGACAGATTTCCAAGCAGGTTCGCAGCAGCATCAGCAATTATAAACACCGCAAGGTCTTCCTTCCTTTTTACAAAAGCAAATATAAATGCCAGTCCTGACAGCTTCAGGATGAGGCTTCTGAAAAAAATCATCCTGAAATTTTCAAGTCCCTGAAAGAACCACGAAACATCAAAAAACGTGGATATGATCAGAATACCTGAGGCAATAAAGAAAGGTCTGTATTCTTCATTAGCGAAGAATACGAGACCAAGATATACCATTGCAGCTATGCCCGTAAAATAAAGCTTATCAAGCATAACCTCATAAAAACAGGCAGAATATTTTTTTCTGTCATCCCGGCAGTAAGCAATCTGCCTCTGACCGTAGGTATGAAATCCAAAAGCTGCAAAGAGCGTAAAGTATGCCGTAACAGAAGCCACATAAGAATAAATACCGATATTTTCGGTTCCCAGTACACGAGACAGATAAGGTGTGGTTATCAACGGGATTATCATGCTGAGAACCTGATATGACAGATTATAGATATAATTTATTGCCACAATTACTCGTCCTTTGCTCTCGCAATAGCCTCTCCCATTCCCATTATTATAAATATAAGCGGTGTACAGATTATCTGCTGATAACAGAATAAATTATGTGCCATATAAGCAACCACGCACATATTAACTCCGATAAGGAAGGGTTTTTTAGCTGCCATCTTATGGTTCCTTGCAATACAGGCTATAAATATTCCTAAATATGCCACACCTCCAAAAAGCCCATAATTTGCAAATGCCGTCAGCCATTCGTTGTGTGCACAGACCATTCTCGAATTGGCTGAAAACGCATCAAGTATTTCCTTGTGATATTTATATGCCACGCGGTGCATCATATCCGGTCCCGGACCAAAAAGACCCACAAAAATGTTATCGGGAAATACCTCAAAGAAGGATCGTGTTGTGGCTTCCCAGTCGCCGCCGCGACCGTTACCCCAGATATTCGTCCAGATAAGATAATTGTTGTCGGTGGAGATTGATTCAGGAAGTCTGCCCTGTGTATTCAATATGATATAAATAATCACCCCGACAGTTCCCACAATAACAAGTCCGATATATACCCACCAAAGGAATCTGAATTTTCCAACCTCCAATTTTTCCTTTTCGCCGGCTTTTACCGATACAAAGAGTAAAGCAGCCAGAATAAGCATAACGACAGCCATAAACGGGCTGTTCATAAGGAATTCCGCTATCGCTCCGAGCTCTCCCGTATTTTTCGGGAAAACGGTTCGAAGTATTCCCGTAATTCTCCAGGTGGCAAGACTTATCAGAAGTATCTGCTGAAAACGGATAAACTTATCATTGCTCTTAAGCGAATAGCAGAAAAGTACCGACATAAAGCCTATATAGGCAAGTATTGAACTGTCCGCATTATCTGTTATAAGAGTCATAAAACCAAAAACGCTGTAAACAAGAGACAGTATTCTCGACAATTTATCATCTGTATGCCAGAAAATAAACACTCCAACGGCAGAAACCACACCCACGAAGCTCGAATACCAGGAGGACTGCCCAAGCGTTGACATGAAATATGTCTGATAAAGATGCTGATTAATCGAGGTCCCGTCAAACATATCAAGAGGATCTATCATAAACTGCGTAAGGATTCCGAGAATAATGACGACAGCCGCAACCGCCATATAAACTCTGAGCCACATCCTGTCATAATCCCAATATCTGGAGATTATAAAATATAACAGAACGAAGGCAAGCTGCGCCATAAGTCCCATGTGCCAGCCGGAATAGCCCCAGAATATATTGTTTTTATAAGAGGCATCCAGATCCGTTGCCTCAAGGACATTCATTTTCAAAGGGGACAGCATACAGGATACCCCGACAAGTAAAAGATAAACTATCATAAACTTGTCGGTTATGGACGTATTCTTCCAACGGAAGGTTGACGTAAACTTCTTCTTTACTGCAAGCTCCGTCAGCCTCCATGCGAGAAATATAACCATCATTCCCAGCACACTCGGAAGCATAACCCTGCCAAATGCCGCAGGCTGGAAGTAAAAGGTCATTCCCTTGAAGAAATGCCACTTTGCCTCACCCATGTTATAGTATTTTCTTTCATAATAAAGTGGATAGATTACAAAGAAAAGAAAAAGATAAACCGATACCGCATATTTGATAAATACGGTTGCCGGACTTGTTTCATTTAATGCTCTTGCAGGTCTCTTAGCCATGTCTTCAAAAACACTCCCTATAAATATGATGTTGGGGTCAAAAGTGATGCCAGGGATTGTTCCGTGCTTCGCACTCCCACAATCCTGACATCATAAATATGTATAATCAATCATTAGTATATCAATTGACAGAGTCTTTTGCAAGAAAATGGGCGATAAGTCTGGGAAATCAGACTTATCGCCCAATGAATTGACTAAGGAA
>CAJOPI010000120.1 GCA_905236275.1 uncultured Lachnospiraceae bacterium
CTGACCTACTTTTACGGGAATTTCGTGGTGCTGCTGCTTGGATTTATCCAGACGCCGCTCGTCACGAGAATAATGTCGACTGATGAATACGGCAGAACGAGGATATTTGAGCAGGCAGTTTCAATAATATACATATTTGCGATATTTGGAATGGATCAGGCATATATCCGTTACTACTATAAGGAAGACGTAAACAGGCGGGCACTGATGCGTGACTGCCTGCTGCCGGCAGTGGGGATAGTGAGCGTCCTGTCCTTTTTTTATCTGATATTCAGCGGAACTGCAAACAACTATATGTTTGATAAAAGCGGAACTGATATAACACTACTGGTAGTCGGCTATACCGTTGTGTCTGTTTTCGAGAGATTCTTATTCCTCGATGTAAGGATGCAGCAGAATGGTGTCCTCTATTCGAATATCAATATAGCACAGAAGCTTTTGAATATCGCCTTGATTTTCGGCGCATGGTATTTCCTGGGTGACGATTTCAGAGTTGTACTTTATGCAATGACCTTTTCATGGGGGCTGACCACTCTTTTCCTCGCCGTAAGATATATGATAAGACAGGGGAAAGGTGAGCTGTCCGCGAAGAACGGACACACTGTATATCCGCGCTCAGAGCTTATCCGCTATGGTTCACCCTTTATAATGGTACTCCTTATGGAATGGCTTCTGTCCTCCTGTGATACCATAGCTCTTAAACTCTGGTCAAACTACTCGGAAATCGGGATTTACGGGGCAGCAATGAAAATAATGGTGCTCCTCTTAACCTTCAAGAACACCTTTGTTGCCTTCTGGTCGCCGGTTGCAATGGAAAAATATGAGAGAGAGACTAAGGAAGCCGCGACTGCATTTTTCAGGAATGCCTTTGACGTTGTAAGATACCTTTCGATGCTGGCGGCAATAGGACTGATAAGCCTGAGAAGACTCGTAGTGCTGCTCCTTGGGGAGACCTACCGCGGTGCAGACAGGATAATTCCCTTTCTTACACTTATGCCGATATTCGCAATGATGTTTGAAATAAGCGTGCAGGGGATAAAATTCGTTAAGAAAAATATGCTCTTAAATATCGCCTCGGCAGCGGCAATCATAGCGAATATAGCGGGGAATGCCATACTCGTTCCGAGGCTTGAGGGACTGGGTGCTGCCATAACTACGGGACTTTCCTATATTATCTATTTTGCTGCGGGCTCCTTAATCTCCGAAAAAAGCTGGAGAGTCGGCTATGATTTCAGGAGGACGGCGATAGACGCTCTGCTTCTGATAAGCTGTGCTGCATTTTCATCTTTTTCGGACAGACTATATCTCACGATAATGTTTTCACTCATTATTTTTGTGATAATCTCACTGATAGAGGCTAAGTCGATAAGATTTATCTATGTAACCGTTATGGAAAAACTAAAAGGAGGCTGACGACAAATGGAATTCAAGCGGTCATTTATAAAAAAATACCTGCCGTCAGCCTGCGCGATCGCAGTTTTGGCATTGGTCGTAACGAATTTTCTTTACAACAGCTCCTATACGGATGAGGCGTTTACACCGAAGGCGGCTGACAGTCAGGCAATGTACAGCATGACTGATTTTGCGGACGGTGCCTACCCTGACTTATTTTTAAGGGTACTTGTAAGGGGGAAAAAGGTCATTCTTGCAAGAGCACCTAAATCCTATTCGGAGTATTCGAGCTACGGACATGATGACGATTATCTGAATCCTTTTGATTCGGGATATTTTAAGGAAAATAACTTTACCTACTGGCTTAGCTGTTATGCGGCTTCCTACGAATACGATTCATCCCTGCCGACCAACAATGCGGTTTCGGAAAATATGATTCCGCATCAGGCGGATTTTACGGATTTTGGTGAGGCAAATGATATGCTACGCTACTCTTTTCCTTTGAATCATGAGCATTATCAGGAGGCTACGGCTTTCTGGTATTCATGGTATTACAATACTTATTCCGAGAAGGTTCAGCATTTGAAAAACGTAAAAAAGAGAAGGGATATGTTTCCGAATGTCTATGTGAACACTTCTGACATCGAAGAGGCAGATACCCTTGTTGCACTTATCGCCCAAAACGAGGATTTATATCTGATGAGTCGGGAGAAATATGATGAATACAAGCAGTGAACTCCTTGATATGATAAGGAACCTGACAAGAGGCTTTTTTTTATGCCAGATTTTGACAATAACGGCTCTCTATCTGTTGGGGGAGGTCTTTCTGGCAGTTACGGAAAATAAGATGAAGACGGAACGAAGGCTGTTGCTCGCGTTCCCGGTTGGTCTTGCGGTATTTACGGTATCGGGCGCATTTCTTTTGATGGTTGGAATCCCCTTTAATTCCATATCGGCGACGGCTGCGCCCGTAATTATCCTGATTTTGATCATAATTTCAGGGCGTGTAAGACATGACTATAAGTTAGTATTTAAGAAAGCTGACCTTATAGCGATTCTGACAGTGCTCCTGATTGCGGCGTTTGCCTCTTCCGGAATTTTGTCGCTTACAGTGTCAAATGATTCGGTTTATTACTATTCCTCATTTCCCGCGATGCTTGTGAAGGCAGGAGCTTATAGCAAATCCTTTGACACCTACCTTACGAACGTGGGTCAGACAAGTGCGGTAATAAACTGTATTCCATTTCTTTACGGCTTTGATACAAGCTTTGGGATACAGCATTTCTTAAATATAAATTTTCTGCTGTTTTTTTTCGATGCGATATATACTGAAATTATGGAATCGGGAAAAAACATCGGAAGTGATAAGAGAAAGGTCCTTCTGGCTGCGCTTTTGCTGACACTCTTTCTGGCAGGTTCAACGCCTTTCGTTGTTATGTCGAAATGGGTGCTTTCAAATGTATATTTTATGGAATATTCATTCATCCTTTTTTGGCTGCTGAAGGCAGAAAGGGAGAATAAATCTGCATTTGATCTGAAGCTTTTTTTTCTTTTCGCCCTGCTTACGATGCTCAGACAGGAAGGAAGCGCAATAGTGCTCATAATCATCATCGCAGCGTCTTCCTTTGATTATACGAATAAAAAGCTGACGGTGAACTTCGTCCTGCCGGTATTTTTGATGGAAGCCTTTTACTATATAATGCTCTTTTTCAGACTTGGTGTTGACCCGCTTTACAGCTTCCTTGACTGGAAGAAGGCGGCTGCAATACTTGGTGCCTGTGTTTTGCTGGGAATATATAGCTTCTTTATCAGGGGAAGAATTTTAGGAAGGATTACGGAAAACGTGAATTTCTGGCTGATTCTGGCATCGGCAGCGGGAAATCTTGCTATCATGGCGGTGAGTCACAGCAGATACCTTACGAATCTTTATGCCTTTTATCAGAATATCAGACAGGGCAACGGCTGGGGATATTTCGGAATATTTCTCGCAGCAGCGGTTTTGCTCATGGCTTTTGAAATTCTCAGGAGACGATGCAGAAATATATCCTACGAGACGGGATATCTTGCATCGATGCTCCTTGTTACCATTGCGGTGGCATGGGCGAGAGGCGGAAGTCTTGTTATCCGGGCGAGTGATTCGGGAAATCGCATCCTGCTGCAGACGGTACCCTTTATCGTCTATATTTTGTTTGAGTTTTATTTAAGATTCATGAATGAAACCCTATTGACAGCGGAAAAAGGCTGAAAGCGGCTGAGAATAGAAGCTATATCCGGACGGACAAAGAGGAATATGATAAACAGTATCAGCAAACATATGGGAAAGCCCTTCAGGAAA
The DNA here is from genome assembly GCA_905236275.1 of uncultured Lachnospiraceae bacterium. Taxonomy (GTDB): domain Bacteria; phylum Bacillota; class Clostridia; order Lachnospirales; family Lachnospiraceae; genus NK4A144. The sequence continues at coordinate 3,728 of CAJOPI010000120.1, forward strand.
TTTAAGATATCCTGAGTGCTCATTGTCATATGAAAGAATATGCTTATGAATATATAAAAGAAAAGCAGATAATGCCAAGCTGTATTGCAGTTAGGCCAGACAGCATAAATCATGAGACAGAGAGAAGTCGTCCCGCAAATGACAGGTGCAAGGGCTGATAAGGACAGCTGCATGGACTTAAGTATAAAGTTCCCGCGAGTCTGGAAATCAACGCTTCCAAGCGTATTTCCTCGGGGAAGAAGATTTATCCTTATGAGCTTTGCGCCCGTCAGGAGAATAAGGAGGGCGTGGGAAAGCTCGTGATGGACTGTGCCCGGATAGGTCAGGTAATTTCTGATAAAGAAAGCAATCGTAGCATTTGTGACCTTCGCAATAAGATTTGTCAGGAATGAATCTATAAAATGTATGATGAGACCGATAACGACAAGGATTACGGGTGTTGCTACCGCATATTTGACGGCTTCGATTAAATTCGCAGATGAAAATACAGTGTACATAATTGTTTACGCTCCATTGATTATTTGTTATGAGGAATTATAGCAGAAATAAACCGACCATGCATCAAGTTTTTACTCTATAAGCATGACGGAAGCGCGAAGCGCGGAGCCATGCGTAGGACTTATAGGCATGGTGGCGCATGGCGCAAGCCATGCATGAAAGTTTAGATATGAATACCACCTGTTAGCACTCATTTAAAAAGAGTGCTAATTTTTTATTGACTTTTAACCTGCAGGGAATTAGAATAGTAGCTATGGAAAGTCTTTGTACGATGTAAGTTCCTAAACTAAAATAAAAAACGGAGGCATATAAAAATGGCTAACAAACATGGAAGTCTGTCTATCAGCAGTGAGAACATATTTCCGATAATTAAAAAATGGATGTATTCCGATCAGGATATATTTATCCGCGAACTTGTTTCAAATGCCTGTGACGCAATCACAAAATTAAAGAAGCTTGAAGTTATAGGCGAATATACGGCACCGGCAGAAGAAACCGACGGAACTGAAGGTGCAGGTCTGAAGGGAAGAGTTGACGTAATAGTTGACAATAAGGCTAAGACCCTTAAATTCGTTGATAACGGTATCGGAATGACTGCTGATGAAGTAGAGAAATACATCAATCAGATAGCATTTTCAGGTGCGACAGACTTTATCAGTAAATATAAGGATAAATCTGACTCAGATCAGATAATCGGTCACTTTGGACTTGGTTTCTATTCTGCTTTCATGGTAGCTGATAAGGTTACGATAGATACCCTTTCTCATGAGAATGGGGCAGCAGCTGTTCACTGGGAGTGCGAAGGCGCAGGCACAGAATTTGATATGTCTGATGGAGACCGCACAAGAGTCGGCACAGAGATAACCCTTTATCTTAACGAGGAATGTCTTAAATATTGCAATGAATACGCTGTAAGGGAAGTTCTTGATAAATATTGTGCATTTATGCCGACGGAAATCTATCTTACAGATGTAAATGCTGAGCCGCCCAAGCCCACAAAGGATAAGGACGGAAACGAGGTTCCGCCGGAGGCACCCAAGCCCATAAATGACACTCATCCGCTCTGGGCAAAGACTCCGAAGGATTGTACCGATGATGAATATAAGGAATTTTACAGAAAGGTATTCCATGATTACAGGGAGCCTCTTTTCTGGATACACCTTAATATGGACTATCCTTTCAACTTAAAGGGTATTCTCTACTTCCCGAAGATCAATATCGAGTACGAGTCAATCGAAGGCGTAATCAAGCTTTACAACAATCAGGTATTCATTGCTGATAATATCAAAGAGGTTATACCGGAATTCCTCATGCTCTTAAAGGGTGTGATCGATTGTCCCGATCTTCCGCTTAACGTTTCAAGAAGTGCGCTGCAGAATGATGGTTTCGTTACCAAGATTTCCGACTATATCACAAAGAAGGTTGCAGAGAAGCTTTCCGGAATGTGTAAGACCGATAAGGAAAATTATGAGAAATACTGGGAAGATATTTCTCCCTTCGTTAAGTACGGCTACCTGAGAAACCAGAAATTTGCCGAGAAGATAAACGACTTTGTTCTCTTTAAGGATATTAACGATAAGTATCTGACACTTCCTGAGTGCCTTGATGTGAAGCCCATAGAGGAAGCTGAGGTGACTGATGCCGAGACCGGCGAGAAGATTGAAGCCGAGGTAGTTGATGAGAAGAAGGAAGAGGCTGCTGAGGACGATAAGAAGGAAGAGAAAGAAGAGCACGTTATCTATTATGTGACAGATGAGAAGCAGCAGGGACAGTATATAAGCATGTTCAAGTCAGCAGGCATGACAGCTGTAGTTCTGAAGCACAATATAGATACACCTTTTATGCAGCAGCTTGAAATGAAGAATGAGGGCGTTAAGTTCAAGAGGATTGACGCGGATGTTACTGATTCCATGAAGAGTGAGGAGTCAGAGGAAGAGACCAAGTCCTTCAAGGAAAAGGCTGAGAGCATTCAGAAGGTTCTGAGGGATGCGCTTAAGAAAGAAAAGCTTGAAGTCAGCATACAGAAGCTTAAGGATGAGGGTATAGCTTCTGTGATAACCTTGTCTGAGGAAACACGTCGTATGCAGGATATGATGAAGATGTATGCCATGGGCGGTGCAATGGGGGATGACCCTATGGCTGATGACGGCCAGACGCTTATCCTTAATGCATCTCATCCTCTTGTAAAGAAGGTTATGGATGCTCCTGAGGATGATCAGTCAAAGCTTATCTCCGAGCAGCTTTACGACCTCGCAATGCTTGCAAATAAGCAGCTTAGTCCTGCCGAGATGTCAGCCTTCATCGCAAGAAGCAATGATATCATGATGCAGTTATCGGGATTGAAATAAAATAAGATAAAAAAACTCCGGCAGACCCACCGGAGTTTTTTTATCTTATTTAGTTGGAAGAAACTGTGGGATTTGAATTATTTGCTGAAACCACACTTCCTTCGTAATTGCCTGAAAGCTTAAGAGTACCGTTGCTATAGCTCCGATTGTCCTTCTTGATCTTGACGGCTTTTGATTTACCGCTCTTATTCTGATATACAACCCTTACAGACTTTACTTTATCTCCGCTCTTGTTGAACAGAATAGAAAGTGCATACCAATCTGCGGATACAGAAGGCTTCTTCTCCTTAGAAATAATTACATTAGACTTAGCAACTGAGAACTTAGGAATATAAAGCTCTATAGGAGTGTTTGACTTCGAAGCTTTAAGCAGTGCCTTGAGCTTTGCCTTATCATCCTTAGTGAGACTGCTTTTTGCGGATTTATCTACTGCCGAGAAACCAATATAAACTGAACCGGTATCGGTCTTCTTGTAGCCTTTTCTGAACTTAACCTTTGTTACCTTGAAAACCGTACTTGGAGCTGAAAGCTCGCTTACTGTGAAAGTCATATTAAGCTGTGCAGGATCTATTTTAGCTCCTGTGTACATAGGTGTCTCGTTAAAGCTTACTTTAACATGATAACTTCCGATAGACACATTACTAACGGTAAAAGTGTTGCTTGAATCGGTTTTTTCTGTACCGCTGTTCTCTTCTTCGCTCACTACATCTTCTGCTGCTGTTGTTTCAACAACTGATTCTTCAGTTTCAGCAGTATCTGTAGAACTTACTGTTGTCATTGTATCGGAAGACTGAGCTTCAGTCTCGCTAACCCCGCTGACAACCTCAACAGTAGTTTCTTCACCCTCAACAGTTACTTCATCTGCGAATGCTATGGCATTTGTTGTAAATACCATTGAAACAGCAAGCAGAAGAGAAAGCATTTTCTTGTTCATCAC
>CAJOPI010000121.1 GCA_905236275.1 uncultured Lachnospiraceae bacterium
CCGGAATATCCCCCGAAAATCTTGACAAATTCGGTCTTAAATAGTAACTTATAGTGGATGAATTGAATGTTCAAAAAAGTATACTTTCTTAAATATCTCAACAATTCGAACTTTCCCCGTCATTGTAATCGCTTTCTCTTCTCCTCGCCCGGTAATAAAAGGTAGACCTGACCATTCCGGTTTCTTTCGCGGCTTCATCTAAAGTTATTTCACCCCTGTTCCATTTTTGCAGAACCATTTGAAAATTTTCCGGAAGCGGTTTCGGTACACGTCCGAATTTAATCCCTTTTGCCTTTGCCGCAGAGATTCCTTCAGCCTGCCTCTGTCTTATGTTTTTTCTCTCCGCCTCCGAAAAATAAGAAAGGAGCGAAAGTATGATATCCGAAATAAGCGTACCCAGCAGGTCCTTTCCGCGCCTCGTATCAAGTATCGGCATATCTAAAACGCATATATCAGCCCTTTTTTCTTTCGTGATAATTTTCCACTGTTCAAGGATATCCTCGTAATTCCTTCCGAGTCTGTCGATGCTTTTTATATAAATAAGGTCGTTTTCCCGAAGCCTTTTTATCATCCTCTTATACTCCGGCCTGTTGAAGTCCTTTCCTGACTGCTTATCGATAAAAATATTCTTCTCCTTCACCATCATTTCCCGCATTGCTATCAGCTGCCTGTCCTCATTCTGGTCTCTGCTGCTGACCCGCACATATCCATATATCTTCGACATTTTTCCCTCCTCTTTACTGAGTAACTGTTACAATTTTTTCACTCGGATTGTATAAGTATAAAATCCCAAAATATGTTGCGCTTTTATAGCGTTCTGCGTTAAAATCAAAGCAGAATGCACAAAAGTTCATGAGGAGGAGAACTATGTCAGAAAAGAAAATTTCACGCAGAAGCTTTGTCAAGGGATTTGCCGCAAGTTTTGTATCACTGGCAGGTCTTGGGGTTTTGAATGCCTGCGGTAACAACAGCGGAAGCACACCTGCCGTAAGCACAGCCGAGGATGCTTCAACCGCTGCCGCTTCAGCAGCTGCTACCGAGGCTGCGATAGGCGCTGCCAACGAAGCTGCAAAAGCTGCCGGTCTTACCTTTACACCCGGCACCTATGAGGCAACTGCAAAGGGTATTTCATCCGATGTTAAAGTCACCATGACTTTCGACGAAACTTCCATAACAGATGTAAAAGTTGATACCTCCGGCGAAACTCCGGATATAGGCGGAAAAATTTCCGACAGTGTTGCACAGATGATCCTCGATGGTCAGACTGCTGATATCGATGCAATTTCCGGCGCGACCGTCACAAGCGAAGCCGTCAAGAAAGCAGCTGCGGACTGTATCAGTCAGGCCTCAGGCCAGCAGATATCACTTTCCGAGGATTCAGCTTCTACCGGCAGTGACTGGCTCGGAACGAAGCCGGAAATTGCTGACGGCGATCTGACTGAGACCATTGATACAAAGCTTCTTATCTGCGGTCTCGGAACAGGCGGCTGGGCTGCTGCCCTTACTGCTGCTGATACCGGTATCGAAACACTTGTCATTGAAAAAAAAGAAACTCCCACAAATATCCGCGAGGATATAGGAGGTATTGATTCCAAATGGCAGAAGGAGACCATAAAGACAATGCCCAATCTTGCTATAGACAAGATGGATGCATTGGAAGATATTGTTAGATATGGTACGGGTTATGTAGATTATAACCTTATCAAAGTCTGGACTAATGAATCCGGCGAGCTTGTTGACTGGATCGGCGGTATCCTTGAAGATTCCGGCAAATACTTTATGCAGCACGAAGCAAGCGTCGGAGACACAAGATATCCCGAACGTGATAAGGCCTACGCTACGGGACATTCACCTCACAAAACCGAGGAATACGCCGAAGACAGTGAGGTTACAACCTCCTCCGTATTTACTGAATACTGTGAAAAGGCCGGCAATGTAAAGTTCAAGTTCTCGACAGCCATAGTTGAACTCATTCAGGACGGCTCAGGAAAGGTTACGGGTGTTATCGCTCAGGACATGACCGATAACCACTACATTAAGATAAATGCCGAAAACGTCCTTATGGCTACCGGCGGCTATGCTACCAATACGGATATGATGAATGCGCTCCAGCCCATGACTCAGGAAATGAAGGTACAGTGCCGTATCGGTTCCACCGCTGACGGTTCGGGAATCAAGGCAATGCTCTGGGCAGGCGGAAAGATGGATCCCATCCACGAATCCATGATGTTCAACCGCTGCGCCGTTAAGCCCGATGAGACCGCAGGCTACAAAACAACCGGTGAATGGTTCTGGTTCGGCGAGCAGCCTTTCCTTAAGGTTAATCTTAAAGGCGAGCGTTTCTGTAATGAATCAGGACCTTATGAGTTCATGCTTCACTCAATGGAAATGCAGCCGGGACATACCTACTGTGACATCTTCGATGCGAACAACAAGGAGTATACCGAGCAGTTCCAGGAGGTTGGCTGCTGCAGGCTCTGGCCTTTTGATAACGACGCTATCTCCAACCGCGACTATGATTCCTGCTGGGCTTCGAATGAAGACCTCATCGAAAAGGGATATATCATAAAGGCTGACACACTCGAAGAACTTGCGGAAGGTCTCAACATCCCCGTTGATACCTTTGTCGAAACCGTAGAACGCTACAATGAACTTTGCAAAAAAGGAAAGGACGAGGACTACGGCAAGGCTCCTCACAGGCTTACTCCTGTAGATACCGCACCCTTCTACGGTGTCCGTACAGTTGCATGGCATCTTACGACCCTTGACGGTATCCGCATCAACACGAATATGCAGGTTATCGACGAGAACGGCGACCCTATCGAGGGACTTTATGCAACAGGTGACTGCTCCGGCGGTTTCTTTGCAAACAATTATCCCAACCTCTTCACAGGTCTTGCCTGCGGAAGAACGATGACCTTCGCACGTCATGCCGTAAACTTTATATCAGGTAAATAAATTCTGAAAACAAAAACTGCCGCTTTGGATAATTTACCTCCAAAGCGGCAGCTTATACAGATCCTTATTATTTAAGAGCGGAATCCATCTCCGGCTCTCTGATTTTCTTTCTGTAAAAAAGCTTTGACAGGATAATGCTCAGCTCATATAAAAGACACACCGGAATAGCCACCATTATCTGAGACATCGGATCGGGCGGCGTTATTATCGCTGCAAGGAAAAATATCAGGACTATCATAACCTTCCTGAATTTCACAAGATATTCCGGCTTTATGATTCCAAGCAGTGTAAAGATAACTACCACGACCGGCAGTTCAAAAACAGTTCCGAAAACCGTAAACACCGTTAGTACGAATGAAACATATTCCTGAATGCTTATCGAAGCCGTTATCAGCGATGAGCTGTTGAAATTTATCA
>CAJOPI010000122.1 GCA_905236275.1 uncultured Lachnospiraceae bacterium
GAGTTGTACCCAAGAGGCTGAAGGGTCCGGTTTCGAAAACCGGTAGGTCACGCAAGTGGCGCGGGGGTTCAAATCCCTCCAACTCCGTTTTATATGAATTTATAAATACATGTATTTGCTTGGTACTTTAACGTAATGTATGATCCAAGTCTCATCTAATGGGTGAGACTTTTTTGATATTCTGAATCTTCCGCAAGTCCAGCATCAACTTGCGCTATAGAAGTATATCTGCATTATCAATAACAAAAAGCCGCCCGGCTTTGACCGGGCGGCTTTTCTGGTTATTGTATCGAGGGCAAAAGTGACTTGCCCTCGATCTTTTTTATTCAGCTGCAGCAATTGTGAATTTTATCTTCCTTGTTCCGCTGTAGCTTCCTGTTCCTTTGATTGTTACGCTTGCATTTTTACCGACTTTGGTATTGTTCCTGTAGCTGTTTTCAATTATTTCGAAATCTGTGCCGGGTACAAGTGCAACGCCATTCTGCTTAATCTTTCCTGTAAGGTCGGATTCTGTCAGTGTCACAGGTGTACCTGTGTAGCTCTTGCTTATCTCAGATACCTCTGCACTGTCTATTGTCCACCTGGTCTTTAATACCTTATAGACGATCTTCAGTCTTCCTGCATAATCACCCTTACCATAGATTTCAACAGATGCATGTCCTTTCGATGTAAGACCTGTGTAGGTTGTCTCGTCAACCTCGAAGTCTGTACCATACTCTAAGTAGGTCTTTCCGATCCTGATCCTTGAAACAAGATTGCCCTTGCTGTCAGTTGTGTAGAACTCATTCTTGCTCTTATCAGTCTTGTTTACCTGGATCATTACGTCCTTCTCGTCGATAACGGTATCACTGTTAACATTAACTCCAAGATACTTATCCGCAAACTTCGTGTACTTCGCATTGTTAAGAAGCTGCTGTGTCGATCCGACTACCTTATAGCTTACATCATAGGAGCCGACATACTTTCCTGCCTTGTTAGTCGCTGTAACTCTTGCAATGATGCTGTCACCGCTTACCACGAGGTTTTTGTTGTTGCCGAGTGTTGTGAAGGAATGAGCGTCATCCACAGTATTCAGGAAGTATTCTACCTTGTAGTCTTTCCTTGAACTGAGTGCGTTTCCTCTCTGGTCCTTTACCTCAACCCATGACTTATAGCTGCTGAGTTTTGCATTCTTCTTTACACTTACATCCTTGACAGCATATTCGATACCTTCAGAGGTCACGCCGTTCATGTAATCAGCAATATTTGTAGGATTGATCGTAAACTTAACCTCTATCGAGCCCTTAAGTCCGTTGATACCCTTGATAACAGCTGTCGGAGCCTTAGCATCAGATGCATCGGCAATGTTTGTGTTGTTCCTGAATCTGAGCCTGTAATCCTTGTCCTTAACCATAGTATGTCCGTCAACCGTAAGGATAAGCTCAGGTCTTGTTCCACGCTGAACGTAAGATGCAGATACAGTGGAGATACCCTGTGAGTCAACCTCATCCACACTTCCGCCAACGATTTTTTCACTGTCAGTTCCGATGTCATAAGCATTGATTTTGAACTTCTCAACTACGGAACCGCTGTAATCCTTGATACCCTTGATTCTTACACTTGCAGTACCTGCTTTACTGTTGCCCTTGTAAATAAGCTTGTAGTCCTTGTCCTTCTTAAGCTTGTTTCCGTTTACGTAAACCTTAAGTGCTCCAAAGGTTATCGGGCTTCCCTTGTAGGTTGCAGGGTTGCTTGTGCTGTAGGTCATTCCGTCTATTGAAACTGTACTGTTCGAGAGCCTTCCGCCCTTGATCTTGAACTTCTTAACCTTTGTTCCGACGAATTTGCTTCCCGTTCCCTTGATAGTTATGGTAGCAGTTCCGATCTGAACATTATTTCCATAAGTAACTGTGTAGTCGGTATTCTCGCTGAGAACCGTACCCTTATAGCTAACCTTGAATTCGGGTTTGATTTCACTTCCTGTGTAGTACTGTGTCTTTACGCCGGAAATCTTTGCCTTCTTCATCATTACGTGTGTACTGTCATTCTTGTCAAGAAGGGTTTCCGTTACAACTCTGCTTCCGCTGAAGTTTCCGCCTGCGACAGCAGTAATGAGTATGTCATAGCTTCCTGCTGAGCTGTAATCACCGGCTGAGGTATAGTCAATCGTGTAATCATTTCCGGCTTTAAGGTTCTTTCCATTATAAGTTAAGACAGGAGTAAGCTTTTTAACCTTGCCGTTAGCATAGTCTACCGGTTCTTCAACTGCTACGTCGTCAGAAGAAATTTCCTTCGCTTTGATATCAAATTCCTTGGTGTACTTGCCCTTGTAGGTTCCCTTACCTGTAACTACTATTGTAGGAACCTTCGTGCTGCTGTAGGAGCTGTCACCTGCAACGTATGCATCCTTGTTGTTCTTGAAGCTTAATGAATAATCAGTACCTTCTTCAAGCCTTGTTGTTCCCATGTATACGTGAACATCCGGCTCAACTGCCTTACCTGTGTAGTAAAGCTCCTCGTTAATGTCTGCTATCCAGAGACCGTATTCATTGTAATCTGCTGAATCAGCATCATCCGAGTCAACGCCTTCAGAACCTGAATTGTCATTTGAACCTCTGTCGATCGTTCCGTCGGTCTCGTTTCCAATCGTTATCGTGCTTGAATCCGTTCCACCAAGACAGGTATCTGCTGCGTGTGTCTTACCTTCCTCAGAAAGTTCAAGATATCCGTCTGTATCAAGTATACCTGTTGCGCTTCTGCTGATGCCGCCCTTGATGGCTGCATCTGTATCAAGGCTTACAAACCAGCTGTCCTCAACTGCAACACCTTCTGAGTTAACCGAGCTGTCAGCCGTAGTGTAAAGATAGGTAGAAGCATTCAGGTATTTCGAACTATCCTGGCTTCCCAAAGGCTGGAGCTGATCCTTTACTCCCTCAAACTTCTTTCTGAAAGAGATGATTCCTTCAGCAAGGAAGTCTGTATTTGAAGCATTCTTCGTGTATAATGCAACGTTATAGCTCTCGTTGTCAAACGCTACCGAATTGTAAAGCTGGATATCCGGGCAGCTGTTTGAATCAAAGCCCTTTGCCTTGTTTGCAAAAGCAAGGGAATTTTCAAGTGTGTGATAACCGGTTATGGAAGTTCCGCCCATCTTGAAGCCGTTACCATTACCTGCATCAGCTTCCTCTCCGTCAAGGTCGAGTGAACCGTTTTTCAATAATACATAACCGTTCTTGTAAGCAATACTGTTTTTGATCGTTACCTGTCCTATCGGTCCTGATTCTGATTTTGCATAGAGGTCCCATCCGTCATCAGCATTGTAGGCTGCGATACATCCGTCAAATACGGTTCCTTCGCCTACCGTAAGCTTTGCAGCAAATCCGTCCGCATCCTCGTAGCCTGAATCAGAGTTCAGATAAGAAGTACAGTTGCGGATGGTATTGTACTGAGGCCACTCATCCCAGGTTGTATCGGATTCATAAAGTCTGCTTACCTGTATTCCTGTATTTCCGTTCTTATAGGTATTGATATCCTCAAGTAAATTGTGTGAGCCTGAAAGCTGGATACCCTTCTGTCCGTCAGAAGAATTTGTTACGTCAAAGCCCTTGAACTGCCAGTAATCACCTGCCATGATAAAGCCGGATGACTTTGCAACCTTGCCGCAGTCAATGATTACGGATGAGTTGTTGAAAGGATTGGTCCTGTCAGGAAGGTTTTCTGCAACCATGCTGATAGGTGCCGAAGCAGTTCCGTTCACTCCGCGCTCGATTTTAAGAGCCTTTGTAAGCTTGTAGGTGCCGTCCTTCAAAACGATTGTCTGTCCGGGCTGCGCATATTTAACCGCTGTATAAATATCAAGCGGATCGTCTGAAGTTCCTGATGCTGCTGAACTTCCGTCTGTTGAAACATAAAGTGCCTGTCCTGTCTGTCCGTATCTTCTCCATGTTACGGAATGAGAAATATTAGCCGCACTGTAGTCCGAAAGAACCGTATAGTCATCCGGAGCCCATGAGGAATCAGGTACAAAGGTTGCCGTAAAGGAGTTTACACCAATGCTCAGCGGGATATTCTTTGAAACCTTTCCGCCTGCTGTTACATCATCTACGGAAACAGTATCCTTAAGCACTACCGAACCTGAGCTGTTGCGTACGGTAACGGTACCTCTCCAGTTAGCGCAGAAGGTCATGTTGTAATCCGAGCTGTTTGCTGTCGAAGCAGACTGGAATTCATAGCCGGGTGTTACCGAAACAATCTCTCTTTCTTCCGCATCGGAATCGCTGTCCTTGTCAACCGTTGTATAGTTGATGTCGCTGAATGTGATATTGGCATTTCTTGCAGCAAAGAATCCGATGTAAACCTTCTCGCTGTCGATCTTGCTCAGTGCCTCTGTATCATAATATTTCTTGGTTGTTGTATTTCCATTCTGATCTGTATAGCTTACAAAATAACCTGTGTTGTTCTTCTGAATCTTCAGCTTGAAATCCGTAATGTGGCTTATGGTTATGGGGCTCATGCTGTCTTCGTTCTCGCAGTTTCCTACGATATTGTAGTTCTTGCCGCCAATATAACCTGCCTCGGGTGCAGAGGTTTCAAGAGTTGTTGTGCTTGTTGTAAATGCCGAGGGAATCGTTGCGCCATTAGCAAGTTCTTCAAGACCTTTGGCATCAACACCCGTTCTTGCGATCGAGCCCACACCGAGTCTCATGGAATATTTAGGGGATTCGGAATCATCGGTTACTTCACCGTTTGCATAATTGTACTCAACCTTTGTCGAAACAGCCATGTAGGAGTTATTCCAGAAGTCAGCACCGTCACCGTACTCACCTACGGAGTCGGCAGCCATGATACCGAAGCCTTCCTGACCGTTTGAATATTTCCAGTTGTTTACATGGGCATTTGCTTCAAGTGTGAAGTTTGTTGTATCCGGATCAACGGTTGTGTAATAGTATGCAATTCCGTCTGTTGAGTTGGGAACAATCTTACCGGCACCGCCTTCTGAGAAGACTGTTACTTCACCGTCGTTTGCATTTCCTTCGTAGCCGTCTTTTGTAGTAGAGATAGATGCTCCGTAGGTTGTGAAGCCCCACTCTATTTCCTCTTCGTTTTTAACCACTGCCGTTATCGAAGAAGCTTCTGATTTCTCACTGTCCCTCAGAGCATAAGCCTTGAAGGTATATTCGCTTCCGACTGTAAGTCCGCTGAAGGTTGCGCTCAGTGTTTCAGCATCATTTGTAATGCTGTCAACGGGTGTATTCGTATCAGAAGAAAGATAAGCCTCTACGAGATATCCTGTAGCCTCATCAACTTCACCATACTTTACTTCTACAGTGCCGCTGCCCTTATTTGTAGCAGATGCAATGGCAGGTACTCCGAGAGGAAGCACGAAATCAACCGCTGCGCTTGTTTCTCCGCTCTTGTCCTCTTCGCCGTCCCTTGAAAGTACCGGTGTGAAATAATATTTGCCAGATGCCTCAGGGCTGAAGCTGAAGCTGTATTCCGTACCTTCTTTGACTGATTTCTGTGATTCTGCAATATTTCCGGAAGCATCGGTCATATTTACGACGAGCTTGTCACCGCCCTCTGTTTCGGAAATGACTGCGTCAACTCCGACTACAATATTTCCATCCTTCTGTACTGCTGATTTAACCGAAGGAGCTGCTACCTCTTCCCATGCCTTTACCGGGTCAACATAGCTCGAACCATTGTTATCATGAACCTTTACCTTGAAGATGTAGTTATTCGCACCTGTGTTTCCAAGATAGTAGGTTCCTGCCTCCGGTATATCCAGCGAAGTTACGGGAGCCATCTCATCTTTAACCGCGATAGACTCAGAACTTGCAACAGTATTTCCCTCTTCGTCGAGAATGCTTATCGCGCTCTCTGTCTCTGATGAGGAAATCCACCATACAGTTGCCGTACCCTTATCAGCAGTAGTAAATTTAATGGCATTCTGCGAGGTTGACATTGTATTTCTGAAATTAAGTCTCTTTGTTGAAGTCCATTCATCCTCGAAGGTTTTTGCCTTATCATCTACGGAAGAATTCTTTGTTTCCGTTCCATAGTAGATTACTTCAAAAGCATCTTCCGTTCCTGCTGTCTCAACGCTGCCCTTTTCCTTTTCTCCGGTCTCTAAGTCTCCGGCATCAAGGATATAATCCTTTGAAGAATCCTCGTCTCCGCCTGTCTTATCAGAGGTCTGCTTTACCTCTATGCTTATGATCCTTGCACCGCGGTTTAAGTCAGCAATTACAGGTGAAAGGAATGCATAGGTTCCCTCTTCAAGAGCCGTATAAGTAAGCTCTGTTGCTGCTGTGGTCTCTACCGTTTCAAGATTTTCATTGTTTGCAACAATTGTCTCGCTTCCATCCTCAGCAATCTTTACAAGTGCAAAAGCAGAGCTGTTTTTGCTTCCGGTGGATGCTGCATTTACCGTTACATCAGCTTCACCGTCAACTGTGAACATAATTGCTGCAGAACTCCATTTGCTGAGCTCGATGGCGGTAACCGCTCCCGTTGTCTTACTGGTTCTCTTCGTTACCGTACCGCTTAATGTACCTTCACCGTCAGGAACCTCCCTTAAGTCAACCTTATAATATCCATCGGCAAATTTCGTTCCGTCCTCGACCTCTTCCTTGTCGGCATCTGCCGTAAGAGAAGTTGCATCGAAGGTAAAGGTATTTACCTCTTTCTCAGTTTCCTCTTCTTCGCCTTCCTTCTGATCGTTGGCGCTCTGTGTCTCAACTACTTCTTCATCCGCAGCTTCTTCGCCTGCGACTTCGACAGTCTCGAGATCAGTACTTTCCTCTGTCTCAGCAATCTCATCAACGATTTCGTCGGCTATTACCGTATCTGCCGGCATCAGCGACATGGTCATTGCTGCTGAAAGAACTACCGAAAGTATTCTTCTTCTCAGTTTTCTGTTACCCATACCGTCTCCTCCATCTTTTTTGTGCCTCATCCATATTCTGAGCGCACTGCGGTTTGTTCCTCAGAGAACAACTCCGTCCTTAAATATTGATATTTCCCTAAAACCCCTTTTTTCCGAAGCAGTCTGTTTTCCTGAAGCCGTCTCCAAAACAAACTCCAAAAGCCTGTCTCCCGCTTCATCAAGACTCTCAGTTCCTTCCGCAACCGTTCCGGCATTAAAATCTATCCAGCCTGACTTCTTTTCATAAAGTCCTAAATTTGTAGAGATTTTAATCGTCGGTGCCGGTGCTCCGAAAGGTGTACCCCTTCCTGTAGTAAAAAGGATTATATGTGCTCCCGCTGCCGTAAGGTCTGTTGCACTTACCAGATCGTTTCCGGGACCTGAAAGGAGGTTCAGCCCCTTCTTTTCAACTCTTCCGGCATAGGGCAGGACATCTGCTATCTGGGCACTTCCGCCCTTCTGTACGCATCCGCAGGACTTGTCTTCCAGAGTGGTTATACCGCCCGCCTTGTTTCCGGGGCTCGGATTCTCATATACCACCTGTCCATGGTCTGTGAAATATTTCTTGAAATCATTGACCATTTTTACAGCCTTGTCGAATACTTCCTTTGATTCACATCTTGAAAAAAGTATATTCTCGGCTCCGAACATTTCAGGAACCTCGGTAAGTATCGTCGTTCCTCCGAGCGCTATAAGTCTGTCTGAAAATCTTCCCACTGTGGGATTCGCTGTGATACCCGAAAGTCCGTCGCTGCCTCCGCACTTCATTCCTATTATAAGCTTGTCAGCACTTATCTCCTGTCTCTTAAAGCCGGAAGCATAATCAGCAAGCTCCTTCAAAAGTCTGCTTCCTTCTTCAAATTCGTCCTCAACCTCCTGACATACAAGGAATTTCACCCTGTCACTGTCATTGGCATCGTCTCCAAGTGCCTCTTTGAAGCTCTCCTGTGTAAGATTTTCACATCCGAGTGATAATACTAAAACTCCTCCCGCATTCGGATGGTGAACCAGATCCGCAAGAAGCTTTTTTGTCTGCTCTAAATCTCCTCCAAGCTGTGAACAGCCGAAGGGATGTGTGAAGCTGTAGATTCCGTCTATGGACTCGTATTTCCTGTCCGTCTCTATATCTGCCGGTTTTCCGAGTCCTCCAACAAGGTGACGGTTTCTCTTTGCAAGCTCCTCCGCAACTCCGTTTACGCATCCGACGGTAGGTATTATCCAGATTTCATTTCTGACAGCTGCCCTTCCGTCAGTCCTTAAATATCCCTGGAAGCTTTTTCCCTTCAAGGTCGGAAGTTCGTATACCTTATGGTCATAGACATATTCGCCGTTCTCACTGAGTCCGGTTTCCGCATTGTGGGTATGTACCCATTCCCCTGCTTCTATATCGCTTTTCGCCTTTGCAATGACGTTACCGTATTTAATTATATCCTCACCCTTTTTTATATTTTTAAGGGCTATCTTATGTCCGCCGGAGATTTTTTCTTTTGTTAAAATATCTCCTTCGGGGATTTTCTCTCCGGCTTCAAGATCGGATAAGGCAACCACGACATTGTCGAGTGGATGTATTTTTATCGTTTTCATCTTTATTTTCCCTTTGATGCCATCTGCTCAGGCAGTTTTTACAGCCTTGACAGCATTGATGCAGCTCTTATAAGCCTCTAAAGCGCCTGCTCCTCTGATGATTGCGAGATCGGCAACTACCGCTTCGGTAAGACCTTCAATTTTTCTTAAATTCTGTCCCCACATCTGCTCATTGGAAAGGACATCCTTTACGAGTTCTTCGAGCTCCATATCCTTTCTTTCATAATAGAAATCAAGCACCCATGCATCATCATTTACCGTATAATCGCTTCCGTCAGGTCTTCTGCAGACAAGTCCGCCCTCACCCCTGCTCTGTATATCGCTGCTGTAGAAAGCAATATAGGCTGCAAGGCTCATTGTCAGGCAGGTCGGAAGTGACTTGAATTTCTCCACGTATTCAAGGAACGAGGGCATATTTCTTGCTCTCCACTTCGAGGTCGAATTGAGCGAGATACTGAGGAGTGCATGCTCTACAAAAGGATTGTTGAATCGGTCTGTCACTGCCTCTGCGAAGTCCTCACAGTCTTTTTTGTCGAGAGGAAGTACAGGAATTACCTCATCGTAGAGCATCTTATTCATGAAGCCATGTACTGTTTCATCCTGCATGCAGTCACGAACAATATTGAAGCCTGCAAGGTAAGCACCAAGCACGAATCCTGTGTGGGCTCCGTTCAGTATCCTTACCTTTCTCTTTTTATAAGGTGCAACCTCTTCTACCACATGTACGTTAAGTCCTGCCTTTTTGAAGGGAAGCTTGTCTTCAAGCCATTTGGGACCTTCGATATACCATACGCCGAATACTTCTCCAACATCGAGAAGTGCATCTGTATAACCGTTTTCATCTTCGAGTCTCTTTACTTCCTCTTCATCGCGGATACGTCCGGGAACTATTCTGTCTACGAGTGTCGAGCAGAAGAGGCAGTCATTTTCGAGCCAGCTCTTGAATTCTTCACCAAGTCCCCAGTCATCTGCATGTCTTTTACAGCAGTTCAGAAGTTCTTTTCCATTATTGTCTATCAGCTCGCAGGAAAGTATCACGAGTCCTTTTCTTCCTGCCTTGTATCTCTCATTCAGAAGTACCGTAAGCTTTGCCGGGAAGGATGCAGGCGGAAGGTCATCTGCCTTGCAGCTTCCGTCATATACTATTCCTGCCTCTGTTGTATTTGAAGCCACATATTCAAGTTCTTCGGACTTTGCGATTTCTTTTAATTCTTCCCAGTCTGAATAAGGATTTTTACAGCTGTCCACCAGTGAGATCACTCTTTTTCTGTCTACTGCCTCTCCTTTTTCTGAACCTCTTAGATAGAGGGTGTAGAGTCCTTCCTGTTCATTTATAAGTCCTGTAAGTCCCTGTGATATCGGCTGTACAAGCACTGCTTTTCCGTTGAAGTCTGCTTTTTCATTTGCAACATCGAACCAGTAATCCACGAATGCCCTGAGGAAGTTTCCTTCTCCGAACTGGAGGATTTTCACAGGTGCTTTTTCTAAGATGTATCCGTCATAAGAGGTCTTTTTTAATACCTCGTAATTTAATTTTTCCATTATTTCTCCTTTTTCATTTAGGTGACTTTGAAATGTCCTAATGTTAAATTGTCAAATGCCGAAATATCTTTCTGCGTTTTTATAACTAATTCCCTCGACGATTTTTTTGAGCGATTCTTCGTGGGCGGGGTACTCGCCGTTTTCTACCCATTCTCCGATGAGGTTGCAGGCGATACGGCGGAAGTATTCGTGTCTTGTATAGGAAAGGAAGGAACGTGAATCGGTCAGCATTCCTATGAAGTTTCCCAGAAGGCCTAAGTTTGCCAGCGAGCGCATCTGCTCTTCCATTCCATCCTTTGTATCAAGGAACCACCATGCTGCACCAAGCTGCATTTTACCCGGAACCTCGTCTGACTGGAAGGCTCCGAGGCAGGTTGTGATTTCGTTAAAGTCATTATGGTCAAGTGAGAAAACAACCGTCTTAGGAAGCTCATTTGTGCTGTCGAGGTCTGAGAAGAGTCCTGCCAGAGCTTCACCGCTACTGCTCTTTGCTATCATGTCGAAGCCTGTATCCGGTCCTTCTATCTTAAACATCCTCCTGTTCACGTTTCTCGCGCAGGAATAATGGATTTCCATGACGATATCTTCTTTATGATATTTTCTTGCCAGTGAAAGAAGTATCATTGTCTGGTATTTTTCTGCTTCCTCTACTGTGATATCCTCTCCTGTCATTGCCTTTTTGAATATCGCATCTGCTTCTTCCATTTCACAAGGGCGGTAGAATACGTAATCAATACCATGATCGGAAGCCTTACAGCCATGCGCCTTAAAGTAATCAATTCTCTCGTTAAGTGCCTCGCAGACTTCCTTTGCAGTTTTTAATTCATCCTTACCGACTGACTGTGCAAGTGCCTTTATGTATTCCCTGAAACCGTCTTTCGTGATGTTTATCGCCTTATCAGGTCTGAAGGAAGGACATACCATGAATTCTATGGAATCGTCATTTGCTATCAGCTCATGATATTTAAGGTCATCTATCGGGTCATCAGTAGTTCCGACGTATTTTACATTTGACTGTCTGATGATTCCCCTTACGCTGAGCTTCGGATCGTTTTTAAGCATATCGCTTGTCTTGTCCCAGATTTTTCCGGCATTGTGCTCATTCAGATCCTCCGTCACACCGAAATATTTATGCAGTTCTAAGTTTGACCAATGGTACATCGGATTTCCGATTGCCATTTCAAGAGTTTTTGCAAAGGAAAGAAATTTTACAAACGGGTCCGTATTTCCCGTTACTATCTCTTCATTTACTCCGTTTGACCTCATCAGCCGCCATTTGTAATGATCTCCAAAATAGCTTCCGTCGCTGTTCCGGCCACCGAGCCAGACCTCTGCAATATTTCCATATCGGCGGTCTTCATATATCTCTTTCGGAGAGATATGACAGTGGTAGTCGATTATCGGCAATTTCTCCGAATAATCATGAAAAAGGTGCTTTGCCGTTTCTGTCTTCAGCAGAAAGTCCTGTTCCATAAATGCTTTCATGGAAAAGCCTCCTAAATATTTATTATTAACTTTTTTGTTTTTTATATTTGGATTATATTCGGAAGCAGTTTGTCTGCTTCCGAATCAACGAAATGATTTATAAATGTTTTGTAAGCAATTTCAGTTTATTGCAATTTTGTATCCCTGTCAATGCAGTTGTCAAAATATCAGTATTTTTTAAGGCTTTCTGAGTTAGTTTTCAGCAGCGTGACTATTCTTTTCCATGCTCTTGGCGAGAAGGTAATCCGTCGTCTTTGAGTTTCTGTAGGCTCTCGGTGACAGCCCGTACTCTTTTTTGAAAGCATCCTTAAAATAGTTGCTGTCCGAAAATCCTGAGTTCATCGAAACCTCTGTTACGGAATGATCCGTCGAGATAAGCTCTAAAGCAGCATGGGTAAGTCTCGTATGGCACAGATATTCCTTCATGCCGCAGCCGGTTATCTGGCGGAATCGCCTGCTGAAATAACTCGGTGAAAGATTAACACTCTTTGAAAGGCTCTCCAGCGTAATATTCTGATTGTAATGTTCCGTAATATACTGGGCAGACTTAAGGATATCTGAGTCCATGTCGCCGTCGCTTACTGTTTTTCCCGTCTTCGCAACGCAGCAGCGATTACAGTAAAGCAGCAGCTCCTTTAGCATGAGCTGCATAAGCTGCTTAGTCTCAGCGTCGTCAACCTTATCTTCCTTAAGCATAGACTCCAGTACGTTTTCTATCGTTGACCTGTAAGCGCGCGGAACGTGTGTCAGATTCGCCGAAAGAAATTTTTCCCTCAGATTATCCAAGACCGGTTTTCCCTCCTCGGACAGATCATCTTCATTAAAATAGATATTTATCCTCTCGCACTGGGTATTGTATTTGTTGTAATGTGGCTCACGCGGCGGAATTACTATGAAGTCACCGCCTTTCATCTCATACAGGTTGTCATATATAAAACACCTGCAGCTTCCCGACTTTACATAGAAAAGTTCGTAGTAATAATGGAAGTGATTTTCCACCATTTTAAAATCCTTGCTTCTTACGACAGAATTTATATAAACCCTGTCAATGTTTAAGTCTGATACTCTCATAGAATAAAATACCTCCGACTGACCGCGGCATATCCGTACCGCACGTCATTTTAGCCAATAAAATCCATCCATCAGGCGTATTTCTGTCATTTGTTACAGACAATACTACTGATTTATTTATCCAACTTTGTTTATTATATCATACAGATGTAAAAAAAACAGTCCTTTGATTAAAAAATCGTACAATTTAATGTATTATTAAAACAGTCCGGGTTGTATTCTATATCCAACGAAATGAAATATATAAAAAGTAAGCACTGCAACCCATAAACCTTTTTTGTCTTCTCAATCTATTAAAACCTAAA
>CAJOPI010000123.1 GCA_905236275.1 uncultured Lachnospiraceae bacterium
CCGCTTTGACGGGAAAGAAAAGCTGATATCAGTCTCCTTCCTCATCTTCTCCCGGCATCTTCGCTGTCGAGATAAGCGCTTCCGGTAAGGGGTACTGTTCCGCTCACTCAGGAGACCCGACAGCTCGAAGACATAAGCCGAATCATCCTTCTGTTTCTTCCGGGTGTTCTCGTTTTATCCATAATCGGCGGCTATCTCATCGCCGCGAGATTGTTCCGTCCTGTCATAAAGATGGAGCAGGCGGCAACGCGGATTTCAGGTGGAACGGATTTAGGCGAGCGTATCCTGCTTGATAAGGGTGATGACGAACTGCACCGCCTCGCAAATGCTTATAATGCGATGCTCGAACGACTCGAAAAATCCTTCGAGGCAGAAAAGCGCTTCACCTCCGATGCTTCCCACGAGCTCAGGACACCAATGAGCGTCATAATGGCGCAGGTGGAGCTGACGCTTGATAAGGACCGGACTCCCGAGGAATACCGGAACGCCCTTCGCGTCATCAGAAGACAGGGCGGCAGAATGAACTCCCTTATCAACAGCATGCTTGACTATACAAGACTCGAGCAGAGCGCGGAAAGATATCCTTTCACTCCCCTGAACCTGTCGGAAATCTGTGAAAGCATCTCGGCGGACATGAAATTAATCAGAAGAAACAATATCGAGCTACAATATGATATAGCTGCGGGGATTTTCATTAACGGCAATAAACTTCTTCTCGAAAGAGCCCTGCAGAATTTAATTGATAATGCTTATAAGTACGGAAAGGAAAACGGACATATTTTTGTAAGGTTAAAGAAGAATGAAAATATTATCTCTCTTTCTGTAAAGGACGACGGTAACGGTATTGCGGAAGATGACAGGGAACTTGTCTTTGACAGGTTTTTCCGCTCCGACAAGTCCCGAAGCCGCGAAAACGGAGCCGTAAGCGGTAACGGTCTGGGGCTTTCGATGGTAAAGAAAATTGCCGAAATGCATGGCGGCAGCATAAAACTCGAATGTCCCAAAGACGGGGGCTGCGTGTTTACAATTTCTTTACTATCGACTTCATCGATGCAGAAACATTGACGGAAATTGTAAATTCAGTTGCAAAGAGGACAGCAATCAGCTGTCCTCTTTTGTTGAGCAACGGTAACATCCTTAAAAACTTAAAGGAATATTTGAGTTATAATTCAGTCAGAAGCCGGAACCTTAATGATTTTAGTCGTTTATAGTATAGCTTCCGCTTATGTTATCACCCTTGAAGGTAATCGTCTTTGAAGAACTGTCATATTCAAATTCATTTTTCTTTGCTGAATAGGGCTTGCCATTGATCGTAACCTTTACAGCCTTGACAGTTCCGTCTTTCTTTTTCTTGATGCTAACCTTACTTACTGCTGTAACAATATAAGGCTTCACAGTAAATGTAAGGACGCCGGAACCCCCTGTGATTTTTTTTACGGCTTTGTTGATGCTTTTATCAGCACCCTCCAGCGACCTGATCCTGATAGTATGTTTTTTCTTGTTGACAGTTGCTTTGGAAACCTTGTATTCTACACCATTATACGAAGCAGTTATCTCACCTAAGCTTGAAAGCGCAAGCTTCGACCTGCCCCAGAAGGGTATCAAATGATAATAGGTAAACTGAAAATCACCTCTTCTTTCTGTGGCTCTTTCAGAAGGTTTATCAGAAGATTCCGAACCATCAGGGTTAATGATATATGAATGTACCGTTTCCGGGTTAGGACTGTCGGAAGTTAATTTATTGGTAACTTCTACGTAGTATGACCCCTTCTTAAGATTTTGATTGAAAACTTCTCCATTAGAGACTTCCTGATCCGCATATTTTTCCTCACGTGACATATCATAGATACGGACATGTATCCCATAGCCTTTAAAGACTGTCTGTGTAAATGAAAAATCCGCAGCCGCATCAGTTACATTGAGTTTATACCAGTCAACGGAGTTATTTGATCCAAGTATTCCATGATAGGCAGTGCTCTGAGTTATTTCGTCTGACGTTGTGTAAGAATCATTAAGAGTGGATGCATCTTCATAATCTTCGACAAATGACTGATAATATTTATCCGGCTCCGTTTCTGACAGATTGAAGGTAATTGAACCGGATATTCCATACGGAATGTAGAGGCGTATATAATAGGTTCCCTTTCTAAGAGCTGTATAGTCTGCATAGCTATCGGCATAACCGGGATATATATCGCACATCTCCGTTCCCGTTTTATCGAAAATATACAGACTCGGCAGTGAATTTGACTTTAATTCGTAAGATGATGTGAAATTGCCGATAATTGTCCTGTCTAATGTAAACTTGTACCATATATATCGGTCAGATGAAGATTCATAAAAGCTATAGGTCTTATCTTTATTGATTGTATAGCTCTCTGTATTATCCGGAATAGTTACATTGCTCGCTGCGTCGGAAATCTCATTAAGACTCTGACTTTCGTACACAACAGGCTCCGATATACTTTCCGTCCCGGCCAGTGCGGGTGTCGCAATCGCAGAGGAAGCCAAAAAAGCTGTCCCAATCACAATCGATAAAAACTTTATTCTTTTACTTGTCATGATAATCCCTCTCCTTATTATAATTTCTAATTACGCTATGATAGCATAACGGCTAAAACACAACAATTGAAATGAACCATAATCTTTAATTTTTTTCGCTTTTTTGAAAAATTTTAATTTCTTTAAAATTCAAAAGTCTCCGAAACCCTTTTGATATGCGGATTTCGGAGACCTGCGGTTTTTTAGAGTTATGTAAATCATTCGCTGAGGCTTTCTGATGAAGCATATGGAAACTTTTCACAAGTAAATGCTCAAGTTATTTTGTAACAGTTCCTAAATTCCGTCTCTCATTTTTCAAGTTTTTTCTTTGCCTTTTCTATAGCATCAACAAGAGGATTTTCTTCATCAAAGGCATATACATAGCCATGGAGCGCATTTGCTTTCTGTTTCAGATTCCTTGAATGACTCCATACAAAAATAGCCGAACGTCCTTTTCCGTTTTTTGCCTCCTGTATCAGATTTATTGCAGCGCTGTTGCCGTCAAAAGCTACTACCATCGAAGGTCTTCTTTCGAATATCTCATAGTTAAAGCTTTTATAGGTTCCCATTGCCTGCGACTCTGTTGAAACTCTTATCATTACTCCCGCTGCTCTCAGGTTATCGGCTTCCTTTTTAGTTATAACTGCCGGCACCATTGCATATATTCTGAAATTTCTTTCATTATTGTCGAGAAGGTATTTTTCATATCCCGATAATTTATGCCCGATAACAAAGCAAACTTCATCAGGGTTTAAGTATTCAAGCATGGCATCAAGCTGCGCAGCTCCCGCAGGACTGACTCTCGTAGCCCTTTTTTCCGTATTCAGGCTTCCTCCGAGAAGCACCACAGGATAGCGGTCCCAGCTTATCTCACTTATACGGTCCTTCAATTCGGTGTTGCTGTCAAGCTTTATTTCTCCGCGTTTAAGACCCTTTGAAATCTTTACCTTCGTCATCCTTTCAAGAAGAACCTCTTCCATATCCCGTTCTCCGATGAGCTGAGCAAATTTTGCCTTTTTATCGGAATAAGCCTTCTGTCCCTCAGTGATTATCGCGCTTTCCGCATCCTTCATAAGTTCAAGCTCGGCATTTGTAAGACCAAGCATTTTTTCAAGGGAAAGCTCCTCATCAATCGACGTTGTTCCGTAAAGAGCCGCACCATCGGTTCCCTGAACACATCTGATACCATGCTTCAGATATTGCTTTAACGGGTGCTTCTCCAGAGAGTTCAGATTATTTAGGCGCACATTGCTGGTTATCTGAAATTCCAGTACGACATTATTTTCCTTTAGGCTCGCAAGTACTTCCTTTCCCTTTTTGGAGCTTATACTATAGGTATAAAGCCCATGTCCGAGACGTATTCTCGGAACCGGCTGTCCTTTAGCCAAAGAGTCGATAACACATGAAATACTGTGGGCGATATTGTCCTTTTGTCCGTCATTTTCTCCGGCATGTACACGTATAACAAAACTCGGGTCAGCTGCCGCAATTTTTACCAGTTCCTTAAAAGCAGGTTTGAGGCTGATTATATCATTTATCTCCTCTCCAACGAAATCGCATCCCGCAACATAAGGGTCGAGTGCCGTCGCCCTTAAAACCTCCAGATTTTGCTCTATATAATCAGCCGGTGTGACGGCATCCTTTACGATAGTCAGGGGTATCCTTCTCATTGCTGCAAGGAATCTTATCATAACTCCGGTTTCCTGATAAATACGGGGCATGACATCATGTACCTGTCTCAGCATTTCGATTGACTCATATTTTTTCACGAGTGTCGTGTCACTGATTTCGGCATAGCATACGCCCTGACGCTTGTAGTTTCGGGCAATCCACAAAAGCTTATCCTGAAAGAGGGTATTTACGCAGTATTCCGGACTTTCCCTGTCTTTAAGCATCTGCTTCAAAGCGGATTTCACTTCCGTATCCGGTATCTGTTCCACAGAATTAAGCTCGATTTTCTCCTCGCTTTCCTTTCCCTTACAGAAAACATAACGATAGAGATATACTTTTTCAAGATTTGTAAATACAGCCTGTCCGTCTTTTATAATTGCCAGCGAGCCGCGGATTTTTACTATATTCATCTCCGCGTTATCAAGGTTATTTAATATCAGATCCGCAAAATTTATAAAGGTATTGTCATTTATCCTTCTGTCAAGATATTTTCCCTTCAGGTCAGAAGAAATAAACTGTCTCGCCACCTTTTCTCTCTGGATATTGATTTTTTCCCACTGTGCGTCGGTCAGCTTCAGTTCAAGTTTTTTTACATAATAAAGAGGATATCTTATCTGATGATAGATACCGAGTGCAATAAGTATATCTCCCGGAAGGTTGCCGTTCATGTGTGTATGAAGGTCAGCCCGGAATTTCAGATCTTTCCTCACATAAGTCTTAAAAATGGTCTTTTCCGGTTCAAGTCTGAAATCCTTGGTCTGACTCATAAGTGTTTTGGCTATCGCGGGGATTGCAGCCTTCATTTCTACCCTGCCGTCAGGGTATATGTATGCCATTTCTGTCTGTCCAAGCCTGAAGATATAATTTTCTTCATTGGCTGCATCAACAAAACAGGGTACTTCACCCTTTATAATGAGCATTCCGTTCTCGTCTTTTGAAAGCGGAAGCTTACAGATCCTCGCAAGATTTCTTATCAGATTTCCCGTAGCATGATTTGGTGTGGTAAGCGTATAGAAAAGTCTGTCCAGGTCTTTATAAAGACTGACTATAATATCTTTTTCATTATCGAGAAAAAAGTATGTGAAATAAGTCATATTCTAATCCTCAAACTCAGTAACAAACGCCTTCATAACAACTTTCTAAAACTCAGGCAAAGGCCTCTTTTCAGCAGTGCCGAGCTACGCTGATTGACGATAACGCAGCAAGTGGAAGTTTATACAAGCAAGTGTGCATAAGTTATTTATAGTAAACGTAATAAATAATTGCGTTTACTATAATGCTCCGCAAGGATGCGTCCGGATTTTACAAGGTAATATGCCGCTTTCAGCGGCTAAAATCCG
>CAJOPI010000124.1 GCA_905236275.1 uncultured Lachnospiraceae bacterium
CCGGTTGAGAAGCCTCAGGAAGTTAAGACGGAAGAGGCTAAGACCGACGAAATAAAGACCGAGGCTGCTGTTGAGAAGAAGGAAGAGAGCAAGGCACGTGTTATCGGAAACGTCTTTGCAAATATGGAAAAGCTTAAGAAAGAGCGTGCGGCAAGGCAGAACAGCTCCGGCGGAAATGCAGGCGCAGGACAGAGAAACAACAACCGTAGCAATGACAGGGGAAATAATCGCAATAACCCCGGAAACGGCGGTAACAATGGAAGAAATCAGGGGCAGAATCGCGGCGGATTTGGCGCAGATGCTCCGTCAAAGGAAGTAGGAAGAAGGAGCGACTCCGACAGAAGGAGACAGAACGATGCAAGGCGTCGTAAGGAGCAGAATCTTGAAGCTCAAATGGAGGAAAAGCAGGTTAAGAAATTTAACCCTCATGGATTCCATAAGCCTGCACCTGTAGAAAAGAAGCAGGAAGAGCAGATCAAGGTTATCACGATTCCGGACAGCCTTACTATCAGGGATCTTGCCGATAATATGAAGATGCAGCCTTCAGCCATCATCAAGAAGCTTTTCCTTGAAGGCAAGGTTGTCACCCTGAATACTGAGGTTTCTTATGAAGAGGCTGAGGAAATTGCGCTCGGATATGATATTCTCTGCGAGCACGAGAAGAAGGTTGATGTTATTGCCGAACTTCTTCATGAGGAAGATGAAGATGAAAAGGGAATGCAGAAGAGACCTCCGGTTGTCTGCGTTATGGGTCACGTTGACCATGGTAAGACCTCGCTCCTTGATAAGATCAGACAGTCACACGTTACAGAGCGTGAGGCGGGTGGCATAACACAGGCGATAGGTGCTTATGTCGTTAAGATAAATGACAGAAAGATCACCTTCCTTGACACACCCGGACACGAGGCATTTACTGCCATGCGTATGAGAGGTGCGACAGCAACGGATATCGCAATCCTTGTAGTTGCAGCGGATGATGGTGTCATGCCGCAGACCGTAGAGGCTATCAACCATGCAAAAGCTGCGGGCGTAGATATCATCGTGGCAGTAAATAAGATGGATAAGCCGAATGCTAATATTGACCGAGTTAAGCAGGAGCTTGCTGAGTATGAGCTTATTCCCGAAGACTGGGGCGGTTCGACGGTATTTGTTCCGGTATCTGCGAAGACAGGAGACGGAATTGACCAGCTTCTTGAAATGTGTCTTCTTTCGGCAGATATGCTTGAGCTTAAGGCTAATCCGAACAGACAGGCAAGAGGACTTGTTATCGAGGCAAGGCTTGATAAGGGAAGAGGACCTGTTACAACAATTCTTGTACAGAAGGGAACTCTTCATGTAGGTGATTTCGTTGCCGTTGGTCAGTGCCATGGACGAGTACGTGCCATGCTTGATGAGAACGGAAAGCGCATCAAGGAGGCAGGTCCTTCGACACCGGCAGAGATACTTGGTCTTAATGATGTGCCGGAAGCAGGAGAGATTTTTGTATCTCCCGAGACGGATAAAGAGGCTAAGAGCTTTGCAGATACTTTCAAGACCCAGCACAAGAAAGAGCTTCTTAATGAGACAAAGAACCGTATGTCGCTTGATGACCTCTACTCACAGATTAAAGAGGGCGACCTGAAGGAATTCAATGTTATCCTGAAGGCTGATGTACAGGGTTCTGTGGAAGCACTTAAGGCAAGTCTCCTGAAGCTTTCAAATGATGAAGTTGCGCTTAAGGTCATTCATGGCGGTGTAGGTGCCATCAATGAATCGGACGTTATACTTGCGTCAGCTTCAAATGCGATAATTATTGGTTTCAATGTTCGTGCTGATAATCAGGCTAAGCAGTCTGCGGATGCAGAGAACGTTGATATTAGACTCTATAAGGTAATCTATCAGGCTATAGATGATGTTGAAGCAGCAATGAAGGGACTTCTTGCTCCGGTATTCGAGGAGAAGATCATCGGACATGCGGAGATCAGACAAATCTTCAAGGCTTCGGCAATCGGTAATATTTCAGGTTCCTATGTTACCGGCGGTATGGTTGAGCGTGGATGCTCTGTCAGAATATTCCGCGGTGAGGAGAAGATTTTCGAAGGTCAGCTTGCTTCACTTAAGCGTTTCAAGGACGACGTTAAGGAAGTTAAGGAAGGCTACGAATGCGGTCTTGTCTTCGAAGGCTTCGATGCGGTACAGGAGCTTGATACGGTCGAATTCTATAAGATGGTAGAAGTCGAAAGGAAATAAGTTGAGAAAGAATTCAACAAAGAATAACAGAGTAAACGGTGAGGTTATGCGTGCACTTTCTGAAATAATCCGCGAAGTAAAAGATCCTCGTGTCGATCTTTTTACTTCGATAACGGATGTGATAGTCGCACCTGACCTTAAGACCTGTAAAGTATATGTAAGTGTGCTCGGAGACGAGGAAAAGCGTGAGAATACCCTTGCGGGACTTAATTCCGCAAAGGGCTTTATCAGGCGCGAGCTTGCACACCTTGTCAACCTGAGAAATACGCCTGAGATCAGGTTTTATATGGATGATTCCATAGAATACGGCGTTGGTATGTCGAAAAGGATTGAGGATGTAATCGCTCATGATAAAGAGAACAGCGTCGTGGATAATGATAGTGAAGATGATGCAGAAGGTGACTTATGATGTTTGACTTAGAGAAACTCCTTGCCGATGCCAAAAGCGTAGCAGTCAGTGCTCATGTGAGACCTGACGGTGATGCGGTGGGTTCGGCACTGGGACTATACAATTACATAAAGCTTTTGCATCCTGATAAGGAGACTGTAGTTTTCTTAGAAAAGCCGGAAATTGTTTTTTCTTATCTCAAAGGCTTTGAGGAAATCGTTTCGGAAGAGAGAGCTTCGGAATATGAGGGCAGGGAGTTCGACCTCTTCATTGCTCTTGATTTAGGCGATGTTGAAAGACTTGGCTTTGCAGCCGGATATTTTGAAAAGGCTAAGGTTAAAGCCTGCGTAGATCATCATATCAGTAATCATGGATTTACCGGGAATGATTATATCGTGCCTGAAGCCAGTTCTGCATCCGAGCTTGTTTATGACCTGATGAATCCGAATAAAATCGATATAGAGACGGCAAAATGCATCTATACGGGAATTATCCATGATACGGGAGTATTTAAGTATTCAAATACATCCGAAAAAACAATGCGTACGGCAGGCCATCTGATCGGTTTCGGATTTGATTTTACTGAGATCATAGATAAGACCTTCTATGAGAAGACTTATGTTCAGACACAGATTATGGGAAGAGCCATAATGGAAAGCATAAGATTTATGGATGGGCGCTGTATTGCTTCGGTGCTTGACCATAAGATCATGGAGCTCTATGAGGCAACAAGCCAGGATATACAGGGAATATCAAGCCAGTTACTTCTTACAAAGGGCGTAGAGTGTGCGATATTTATGTATGAGGCAGAGCCTTTTACCTATAAGGTTTCGATGAGGTCGGGAAACAGAGTGGACGTGGCAGCGATAGCAACTCATTTCGGAGGAGGCGGTCACAAAAAGGCAGCCGGCTTTACAATGAGCGGTACTTTCCACGATATACTCAACAATATTTCAGAATTGATAGAGAAACAGCTTGAAACAGCAGAATAATTACAACGGAATAATTCCAATAATGAAAGAGGCAGGGTATACTTCGAATGATGTTGTGGCAAAACTCAGGGGTATCCTGCATATGAGAAAGATAGGTCATACAGGCACGCTTGATCCTGATGCGACGGGGGTTTTGCCGGTATGTCTCGGAAGGGCTACCAAGCTTGTCGGGATGTTGACGGATACGGATAAGGAATATCTCTGTACTGCAAGGCTCGGAATTACGACGGATACGGAGGATATTTCCGGAACGATTACGTCGGAGTCTGATTTTTCAAAGGTCACGAGAGAAGAACTGCTTAAGGTCATGGAGGGCTTTATCGGTGATTATGAGCAGGTTCCTCCGATGTATTCCGCCAAAAAGGTCAATGGAAGAAAGCTTTATGAGCTTGCGAGAGAGGGAAAGGTAATCGAGAGAAAGCCCTGCCGCGTTAAGATTAATTCCATAGAACTCTTATCATTTGAGAATGGCGAATACAGCTTTCTCGCAGGATGCAGCAAGGGGACTTATATACGTTCACTTTGCCGCGATATAGGTGAAAAATTGGGCACAGGTTCGGCAATGCTTTCTCTGGTAAGGACAAAGGCCGGCGGATTCACGAAGGATGAGGCCATTAGTCTTGGCAGATGTGGAGAGCTTGAAAGGTCCGGTGAGATTTCAGCTTATATAAAAAGTCTTGACAGTGTTTTTTCGGAATATCCTCGGTTTACGGCCGATGAGGGACTTGAAAAAAAGATAAGAAACGGCAATTCCCTCAATCTGAATCTGAAAGACGGAAAATACAGGGTTTATCTGCCTGACGGAACTTTTGCGGCAGTTTATGAGGTAGAGGACAGAAAAGCTAAAATATGCGGATATTTTCTGACATAAAAAAATTTAAGAATGAGTCCGGACTTGGTAAAAACGGAACTGCGCTGACCATAGGTAAATTTGATGGTATTCATTTAGGACACAGGAAGCTTTTGGAGACCGTAAAGTCGTATAAGGACAAGGGGCTTGCCACAGTTGTCTTCACCTTTGACACACCTATGGCGGCTTTTTTTTCGGGACACGAGGTACAGGTGCTTACAACCAACGAGGAACGTCGGGAGTATCTTGCGGAACTGGGAATCGATTTCCTTATAGAATTTCCGGTGAACGAGGAAAGCATGAGCATAGAGCCGGAAATATTTTTGAAGGATATCCTTATAAAAAGGCTCAATGCACATGTGATAGCCGCGGGAGATGACTGCAGCTTCGGCAGGGGCGGACGCGGAGATATCGCCCTTTTGCGTTCCATGGAGGAAAAACTCGGATTTGAGACGATTGAAGTCGAAAAGATAAGCTATGAGAACGAGATAATAAGCTCCACGCTGGTTCGTTCGTTTGTGGCTGACGGTGATATGGAAACGG
>CAJOPI010000125.1 GCA_905236275.1 uncultured Lachnospiraceae bacterium
AGTAGGTACAGCGCTTATTGCAGCCTTCCGCAATCTTCAGAAACTCATAATTTCCGGGAGTTGTTACTGTTCTCTTCCCCGTAAGATAAGTGAGCTTGTCAATACTCTCCTTCTCTACGTGAACCTTTTCTCCCTTCGAAGAAAGAACAGTATCAACGGTTTCGGCAATTTTATCGAAGGCTGTCGTACCCACTATGGCATCAACCTCCGGAAGCTCTTTCATTATCTCATCCGTATAACGTTCCGCAAGGCAGCCCGCAGCCACGAGACATTTCAGCCTTCCGTTTTCCTTTAAGGAGCCTGCGTCTATAAGAGTCTGGATACTCTCTTCTTTTGCATCTTTGATAAAAGCGCAGGAATTGACGACGATAACCTCAGCCTCAGCCTCGTCGTCAGTAAATTCATAGCCCTTCTCAGCAAGAAGGGCTATCATCTGTTCCGAATCAACAAGGTTTTTGTCGCATCCGAGCGATATAAAAAGTATTTTCATTCCTTAATTCTCTTTACTCTTCGTTCTCATTTTTGCTGAGGATGTGGATTTTTCCCTTCCAAAGCTCATCTACCGCAAGGGAAAGGGGCTTTCTTCCGTTTGGGTTAAGCATGGGAGTGCCGCCGTCGCTAAGCTGACGTGCTCTCTTACTCGTTGCAAGCACGATTGAATAACGGCTGCTGACGATGGGTGCCTCCCCCTCTTTTGCATCTGAATTTACAACTTCCATAAGGTCTGAATAAGACGGATGTAACATTTATGAATCCTCCTGTATATATTATAGCAAACGTCATTGACGTTTGCCCATTGCGCTGGGTGCAATCCGCTGAAAGCGGCTATTTTCAAAGTGCCCCCAGACGCATCACATTAATTAAAGTTCTTTCAGCTCTTTTCTGACTTTGTCAATAAATTCCTTTTGTCTTAAAGGCATATATTTAGCCGACTGAATGATATTATGCATAATATCCGTACATTTATCGGCATCATCATTTATGACGATAAAATCATATTTTTCGATACCCTCTGACTCTTCCGAAGCACGCTTCATTCGCCGGGCAATAACCTCGGCGGTCTCCGTACCGCGTCCGACAAGGCGGTTTCTTAAAATTTCGGCACTGGGCGGCATCACAAAAAGCAGAAGTGCCTCAGGGAATTTTTTCTTTATCTGCATCGCACCCTGAATCTCAATCTCAAGAACAACGTCCTTTCCTGCTTTTAGCTGATCGCAGACGAATTTCTTCGGTGTCCCGTAGTAATTCCCCACATAGCAGGCATGCTCTAAAAGCTCGTCCCGCTCGATCATGCCCTCGAATTCTTCCTTTGTCTTATAAAAATAGCTGATACCTTCCTGCTCTCCCGGCCGCGGACTGCGGGAGGTAGCGGAAACTGACAGCGCATAATTGTCGTGTCCCGAAAGGAGCTTCTTCATAAGCGTTCCCTTACCTGCTCCCGCAAAGCCTGAAACTACAACAAGTATACCATTTTCTTTCAAAGCAAATCACCTCAAACAACAGTCAAAAATTTTATTTTTCTTTATTCTTGAATCTTTCTACAAGTGTCTCCGGTGTCAGAGCGGAAAATACGACCTTTCCGCCTTCCATGATGAGACAGGACTGTACCTTTCTCCCATGTGTGGCATCAATCGCCGTCCCTTCTTTTTTTGCCGTCTGCATAAGCCTTTTGGCCGGAGCGGAATCACTCATAATGATCGCGATAATTTTTTCCCCGTTAACAATATTTCCAAATCCCACATTTATAAGGTTATTCAATATTCTGTATCTGCTCCCTTATCTTCTCTATCGATGTCTTAAGCTCGATCGCCGCATCACTTGTGGCAAGGTCATTCGCCTTCGAAAGCGTCGTGTTAGCCTCCCTGTTCATCTCCTGTGCGATAAAATCAAGCTTCCTTCCGATATTTCCGCCATTCATGATCGTCTTCTTCATGGTATCAATATGGCTCTTAAGTCTGACAACTTCCTCATCAACACAAATCTTATCCGCAAAAATAGTAACCTCCGTAACTATCCTTGCCTCATCGATTTCGGCATCCTTAAGCATTTCCTGAACACGTGTCCTGAGCCGCTCCCTGTATTCTGCAACCACTCCCGGAGCTCTCTTCTCGATATAATCAACATCCTTAAGCATATCATCAAGCTTGCCGACTATATCTTTTTCAAGGTTTCTGCCTTCCTCTGATCTCGTCTCGACAACCTGTGTCAGTGCCGCCTTTACAGCCTTTTCAAGTCCCTGCCAGAGAATTTCTTCGTCAATGCTTCCGTCCTCCATGGTAAAAACATCCGGAAAACGCGCCAATGAGGATATCCTTATATCATTATCAAGACCAAATTCCTTACTCATTGTCTTCAGGTGCTCGGCATACTCATGAGCTATGGCACTGTTGTACTTTACCCTTGCCGTAGTTACCGAATTGTCCTCAAAGGTAATGAACATGTCAACCTTTCCACGCTCAAGATACTGCTTCAGAATGCTTCGGATCGAAGACTCAAAAAGCGAAAGTGCCTTCGGTATCTTTATATTTGCTTCAAGATACCTGTGATTCACAGTCTTAACCTCGACCGTATAGCGTCTGTCATTTTCAATGATCTCCGCGCGGCCAAAGCCTGTCATACTTTTTATCATTTTTTCCTCATTTCCGTCGGGCTTTCCTTCTTAATTGTTATAAGCCCATACAGAATATTATTATACCTCTAAAACACAATAAGCGTCAAATAAATATGAATACAAAGATTTTTTGCTAATCTTTATTAGTTTTTATCAAAAAATACTGTTTTATTTTATATTTTTTGTTATAATATTACCAAACAAATCGGAGAAAAAATGAAAGGAGTCGTTCTTTATGAAGTATAAGAAAAGAGCTAATCTTATTCTTACCACCGATATGGATACCTTTGCCATTATCGATGGTGTTGAGTATGGCAGGGGCGTATGCGATACCGTTTACGTTGCCATCCGTCCCGGCATCCAGATTAAATTCTACAACAATAAGAAAAAAGAAACCGCCCTTTACAAAAATGGTGAACTTGTTGACATAGGAACCCGCGTAAAGATGACCATTGAAGACTTCGGACACCGGCCTTGTCTCACCATAGAAGGCGGCGAAGACGAGCACTATGGCGTGGTTTCCATCATCGAACAGGACGAGCTTAAACTCGCCAAGGCAACGTAGAAACCGACCTACAAATGAGGGCATCCACAAAGTCACGTTGTAGATACCCTCATTTGTCAGTCAGCTCATTTTACTATAAAATCTTCGCTATCTCTATGATTGCTTCTGCGGATTTCTCCATTTCCTGAACGGAAGCATATTCAAATCTCCCATGATAGTTGTAACCGCCTGTGCAGAGGTTCGGGCAGGGAACACCTTTATAGGTGAGCATCGCACCATCCGTACCGCCTCTTATCGGCTCGCAGGACACTTCCACTCCTATCTTTTCAAACGCTGCTTTTGCATTCTCTATGAGCGACATATTGTCTTTCATATAGGTGACCATATTGTAGTACTGGTCTTTCATTTCAAGCTCGAAGCTGCCGGCAGGATACTTTTTATTCATAAATCCGACACTTGCGGTCATGAGTTCCTTTCTCTTCTCGAATTTCTCACTGTCGTGATCCCTGATGATATATGAAAGTTCGGCATTCTCAACATCCCCCTTCATAGCTTCAAGGAAATAAAATCCCTCATAGCCCTCAGTATACTCAGGTCTTTCATTAAACGGCAGGAGAGAATGAAATTCCATAGCCATCGTAAGAGCATTGAGCATAACGCCCTTTGCGCTTCCGGGATGCACACTGCGTCCATGTATCCTTACATGCGCTTCGGCAGCATTGAAATTCTCATATTCTATGATTCCAAGCTTCCCTCCGTCAACGGTATAAGCCTCTTTCGCCCTAAAGCCTTCAACATCAAAAAACTCCGTACCTCTGCCGATTTCCTCATCAGGTGTGAATGCAAGCCTTATCTCACGATGCGGAATTTCCGGATGCGCAAGAAAATATTCTGCCATATTCATTATCTCGGCAACTCCCGCCTTATCATCCGCGCCCAGAAGAGTCGTCCCGTCCGTCGCTATGATGTCTTCACCCAAATGATTCAAAAGTTCAGGATAATCTTCAGTCTTAAGTATCTCGTCTTTTCCGTCATAATTCCTGATAATTCTCGGCTTTACATTTGCGCCGCTTACTGCCGGAGAAGTATCCATATGCGCTATGAAGCCGATTGCAGGCTGTACGCCCGGAACACACGCATATACATAACAGTGCTCCCTGTCATAGTTAATCTCCGAAGCACCCATTTCTTCAAGCTCCCTCACAAGAAGCTCTGCCAGATCATGCTGTTTTGCCGTAGACGGAGAAGAACCGCTCTCCTCATCAGACTGGGTATCAATCCTCACATAGTTTAAAAATCTGTCAATTAATTTCTGATTTTCCATTTTTAATGCCTTTCTTAAATTTTTTCACAAATCTCCATTCAGGTAATCCCTTATTATCCCAAAGGTTTCCCTAAGCATATTATTCGGAAGATAAAGCGGCTGCATATAAGCAGCTATTCCATAGATTTCATCCTCCGTAACCTTCTTTGCAATTCCCATCCCCCTGTACAGGTGAAAGTTATTGGTCACTATACCGATACGCAGCTTTTTACTTCCCTCTTCATCAATCAGCAAAAACGAATTTCTGATGTTTCCGACCGTATCGACCGACTTCGACTCTACGATTATCCTGTCTTCACTAAGCCCTTTAGAAAGAAGATAGTCCCTTCCGCCTTCTCCCTCAGACTGCAATTCATTAGTACCTTTTCCTCCGCTGATTATACAGACGGTATTTTCATTTTCCATAAGGTACTCATAAGCCTTGTCAAGCCTGTATTTATAAACGATGCTCGGACCGCTGCTCCTCATCTGTGCACCAAGCACTATTATATAATCCAGATTTTCCGTTCCTTTGTCAAAAAAATGTGTAAAAATCGCTCCCTGACAGACGATGAAAACAGCTATGGAAATTCCCGCTGCCGTACCTATAAGCTGTCTCGCAAGAAGCGGCAGACTGCTCCACCTGTCACCGTCCAGTAGCCATGCAAACAATATAAATACCGCCGCAAGCGCAATCCACATAAGAAACGAAAAGGTCCCGCTCCTTACAAGGAGGACTATCCCCGAATAAATCAGACAGACAATCGAGGCTATAAGCAAAGCCATTGACAATTTTGACTCAAATATCATCTTCATAATCTCACGCACCTTAAGAACTGTTCGCTGCGAAAAGTAAACAGGTCGAAATACTCTCTGATTTCGACCTGTCTTAATCGCTGTTACTCTATATCCTCATCCTGAATTTTGTAGGAGCCCTTGAAATGATCACCCTTGAAGGTTATCTTTTTGCTCTTTTTATCATAATCGTAGTCGCTGCTCGAACACTTGTAATATTCATCATCTAAAAGGATTTTAACTCTCTTTAAGTGTTTGCCCTTCATTTTAACACTCAGGCTGTCATCAGAGGTAACCTTATAAGGCTTAACCTTGAAGGTCATTCCGTTCTCGCCCTTTGTAAGCTCCTTAACGGCCTTTTCAATCTTATCATCAGCAGATTTCAGTTCTTTTATCTGGAACTTCTTTATATCCTTGTTGATCTTGATTTCGGTTACTTCATATTTTTCGCCGTTAAATATTACCGTTATATCACCGAAATCTTCAAATCTCGGATCATGACCGGAAAATGTTAGCTTTGAAGTATAGGTTACCCTGAAATCTTCTTTTTTCTTGGGATACTTAAGTTTCTTTCCGCCTGTGCTTCCGTAATTAATCTCTGCGTCAGTCAGGTAATCATTACCGTCATCAATGTCAATATCTGCCCATTCTTCCTTAGTCCCGGCATAATTAACTTTTTCAAGCCTTGAGGCTTTACGAAAGGCATTTTCCTTAACGTCTTTAAGGCTTAAGGGAAGTGTGATTTTCTTAAGCTTCTTGCAGCCGGAAAATGCAGACTTTTCAATCTTTGTTACCTTGCTCGAAACCGTAACCTCTTTAATGGTCGTGTTATCCTTGAAAGCATTTTTACCTATCGTCGTTACCTTACTTCCTGAAATTTTGCTCGGAAGTGTAACTGATGTTGCCGTACCCTTATAAGCAGTTATCGTAGCCTTGCCATCTGATATCTTATATTCAAAGCCATCAACGGACGGGGTCTCACTCGTTTCCGAACCTGTCGCAGCATAAACTGCCTGATTTCCCGAAGGACTGATAAATGCAACAGCCGTAGCTGCCAGAGTTACTAACAGAATTTTCTTGAACATAACTGAACTCCTCCTTTTTTCCACACGAGTTAAGTGTATCATTTAAGACAAATTCGGTCAATTATTTTTATCAATCCTTGTTTTTATGATGTCAGGGTCAAAAGTCATCATCCATGGCAAGCTTGCTTGCCAGTGGGTGAATGACTTTATGACCCGCCCCAATATGA
>CAJOPI010000126.1 GCA_905236275.1 uncultured Lachnospiraceae bacterium
GACGGCGGGCTTGCAAAGCTTTACTGCGAAATGGGCATCCTCGGCACCTCCATATTTATCTTCCTGATGATACTCGTGCTGAAAAGAGGTTTCAGAAACTTAAGACAATCCTCCGCCGAAACAGGAATCATAATAATGACCCTCCTCGTTTCCATCGGCTCAAACATGATGTCCTTCGCCCTCGCCGCCCCCGTTCTCTATTTCGCAATCGGCTGTGTGGCAGATAGAGACCGATTAGGAATATTAAATTTTTACAACGTCACATAAGTGAACAAGAGGAATAAATGAAAATAATAGCATTATATCTGCCGCAGTTTCATGAATTTAAGGAAAATAACGAATGGTGGGGCGAAGGCTATACGGAGTGGACTGCTGTAAAAAAAGCCCGACCGCTTTTTAAGGGACATCTGCAGCCCCGCGTTCCAACAGACGGCTACTACGACCTTGTAAAAAACGGCGTGGAAACCTGGAAAAGACAGGCAGAGCTTGCAAAAAAATATGGGGTGTATGGATTTGCGGTATATCAGTACTATTTTACCGGAAAAAAACTCATGGAAAAGCCGCTGGAAATACTTCTGTCGCATCCTGAGATAGGGATTAGATACTGTATCACATGGGCAAACGAGACATGGACCAGAGCATGGTATGACCTCAAGGAAGAAGTACTCATGAAGCAGGAATACGGAGGAGAAGCAGAGTGGGAAGAACATTTCAAATACTGTCTTAAATTCTTTAAAGATCCAAGATATATAAAAGTCGGCAATAAACCGCTTTTCAATATATACAGAAGCTTCGATATCAAAAAACTTGCAGAAATGCTTGCCTACTTCAATAAAAGGGCAGCGGAAGAAGGCTTTGACGGAATATATACTGTGGCAGGAAATACCGCAGGCGGCGTGGAAAAAAGAAAAAACCTCGTTGATGCCTTTTATGACTTCGAGCCGGGTTATACACTGAAACATCATTTCAGCAGGATAAGGGCGGCAGAATATAACTTTGCAACAGCTTTCAGACATGGAATAAATTATATAAAGAAAAATAAAATCCTCGAAAGACGTATTCCCATAAAATGGATACTTGATAATATCGCAGAACGCGACTACGAGGAAAACGAGTTTCCCGGAATAATCGCACGCTGGGATAATACTCCGAGACGCGATTATAAAGGGCTTGTCTATACAGGTGCGTCTCCGGAAATATTTGGAAGAACTCTCAAAAGTCTCAGAGAGAAGGTCTCAGGAAGAGAAAACGATTTCGTCTACCTGAACGCCTGGAACGAATGGGGCGAGGGTGCAATGATAGAAGCAGACGAAGAAGAGGGCTGCTCATATCTTGATGAAATAAAAAAATATAAATGATGTCAGGGATTGTTCCGCACTTCGTGCTGAACAATCCCTGACATCATTATATAAGTTTTACGAACT
The DNA here is from genome assembly GCA_905236275.1 of uncultured Lachnospiraceae bacterium. Classification (GTDB taxonomy): domain Bacteria; phylum Bacillota; class Clostridia; order Lachnospirales; family Lachnospiraceae; genus NK4A144. The sequence continues at coordinate 1,425 of CAJOPI010000126.1, forward strand.
ACGAGATGGATGGATAACGATTAGCGAACCCAAGCCGACGGCGTTACCATATATCACTATCTATCGCTATATCCGCTTGACCGACGGTGTTATAAAGTCTAAAATAGTATTCGTGAATGAATATATCTGGAAGTAAGGATAACTGCCGAAAGGACGAAAAAATGAAAGACTACAATAACCTTGATAACGTTCAGGTGCTTGACCACCCGTTGATACAGCATAAAATAACACGCCTGAGAGATAAGACGACGGGAACGGCGGAATTTAGAAAGCTTGTAAATGAGATAGCAATGCTCATGGGCTACGAGGCACTTCGCGACCTTGAGACAGAAGATGTCGAAGTAGAGACACCCATAGAAAAGACAATGTCTCCTGTGCTTGCAGGAAAAAAACAGGCGGTAGTGCCGATATTGAGGGCAGGACTCGGAATGACCGATGGAGTGCTTGCACTTCTGCCGACGGCAAAAGTCGGACATATCGGACTATACCGCGATGAGGAAACACATAAGCCTCACGCTTACTACTGTAAACTACCCGACCCTATTAGCTTAAGGACTATCATCGTTACAGACCCCATGCTTGCAACAGGTGGTTCCGCAATAGATGCGATAAACTTCATTAAAGAAAAAGGCGGCATAAAAATAAAATTCATGTGCATAATTGCAGCTCCCGAGGGACTTGAAGCACTGCACAAGGCTCATCCCGATATACAGATATATGTAGGTCA
>CAJOPI010000127.1 GCA_905236275.1 uncultured Lachnospiraceae bacterium
AAATCCCGTAGTCTCTGAGACATTCCGTTCAAGTTCTTCCAGTAAATCTTTTTCAAATGGGATAATTTTTCCGCAATTCAGGCAGATTAAATGGTGGTGCCTGTGATGCTTTCCCTCGTGTGCGTCCGCATCACTGATTTCATATCTCGCACTGCCATCGTCAAGATTTATACGGTCTACAAGTCCGAGCTGTGTCAAAAGCTGTATTGATCTATAAACAGTGGCCAATCCGATTCCCGGATGAAGCTCACATGTCTTCGCATATATTTCCTCTGCTGTAAGATGTTCTCCTTCATTTTCCGTAAGAACACGCAAAACTAAGAGCCTCTGTGTCGTTATCTTGAGACCCTTAGCTTTAAGTCTGCTTTTAAGTTGTTCTGATTTAAGTTCTTTCAACTCTTTATCATTATCACTCAAATTCAACATCCTCTAAGAACTTGCTGAACGCGTCCATAGCGACAGAAAGCTCTTCTTCATCACTTACTGCCTCGAAAACGGATTCCTCAGGATTTTCCTCGTTTGCAAGTCCTTTAAGTATGAGGGCATCGCTGTCGCCCTCCTCTTCTTCCGTTACAAGAAGATACTGTATCCCTTTAACAGTTGTCTCGGCAAGCACAAAATATTCTATTGCTTCTCCGTCATCTGAAGTAAATGTTAATTTTTCCATACTATTCTCTGTTATCCAAATAATCCTGCAATATGACCGCAGCGGCAATCGCATCAACCCTTTTCTTTCGCTCCTTACGGTCCTGTACGCCGCTCTCGTCCATTATCTCATCAGCTTCGACCGTTGTGAGTCTTTCGTCCACCAAATGAACCGGAAGTCCTGTCCTTCTCGCAAGCATTTCCGAAAACTCACGCGCCCTTTCAGAACGTTCACCCTCGCTTCCATCCATGTTCAGCGGAAGTCCCAGCACGATTTCGCTGACTTTTTCTTCTGTAATTATTTCTTCAATTCTCGCAAGTGTTTTCCGGAGACGTTTTTCCTTATCACGTCTGATTATCTCCGCTCCTCTTGCTATTGTGCCCGTCTCGTCAGTCAGGGCAACACCGACTGTTTTGGAACCATAGTCAAGACCTATATATTTCATTTATCCCAGCTATTGCTCCTTATATACTGCTTCAGAAGCTCCTCTACAAGCTCGTCCCTCTCGACCTTCATTATAAGGGAACGTGCATTGTTATGGCTTGTAATATAGGTCGGATCTCCCGACATTATATAGCCCACTATCTGACTGATCGGATTGTATCCTTTTTCCGTCAGTGCCTCATAAACTGTGGAAAGCACCACCTTTACACCGGTTTCCGGCTCGGTTTCCACCCTGAACATCTGGGTGCTTCCTAAATCCTTATTTTTTAAGTTCATCCTAATCTCCGTTCACGCACGAAATCCTATAGTTAATAGCTATTTTATCTTATGTGACTTTATAATGCAAGTATTGATATCTTTAGGTTTACATAACATCAATATAAATCACCCCCAGCCGGAGCCCCGAAAATATCTTTCGGGATTCTGTCTGAGGGTTTTTGCTTTTACTGTATATATTTCTTTTAGAAAGCGTTATCAGCCATGATATTCGCCGTCGTAAGCGATGAGTGTGAGGTCTTCCACACCGGCGATTTTCTTGATCTTATCTGCGAAGTCAAGGTGCTTCTCATCTGCGTCAACCTGTACCGTAAGCTCCGTAGAACCGTTTCTTACCGTCTTTGACTTTACCTTGTGCTCGAAGCTCTTGAGCTCGTCAAGTGCCTTTGTTTCTGCATCCGCATCCGAAAGGTGCATAACCACGATATAAGCCTTTGCTGCTGCCTGTCTCTTATTCATTGTCATTACAAGTATAAGCATGAAGAGAAGTCCTATTGCCGCAAGGAGATACATACTTGCACCGATCGTTATTCCCGTCGTTATCGCCCAGAAGATATAGAGTATGTCAAGAGGCTCTTTTATCGCCGTTCTGTACCTGACAATCGAGAGAGCACCGACCATACCTAATGATATGACGATATTTGTGCTGATCGCAAGTGTTACCATACAGGTAAGTACTGTCATTCCCACAAGTGTAAGTGCAAAGGATCTGCTGTAGATTACGCCTGTGTAGTATTTCTTATAGACCTGATAGATCAGAAGTCCGACTATCAGTGCCAGTGCCATATCCACGATTATCGTGATAAGGGTACTGAGTGATATTGACTGGGTATACATTGCCGACTCGAGTATCGATTTTTTTATCATTGATTTTACGCTCATTGTTTTTCTCCTTTGATTTTATTTATGAACTTACGCCTAATGCATATTTTTCTCTTTTTATATCATCGCAAAGTGTGAATTTCGACGCTGCGGTATATATCAGGCTGTCCGGCGATATTATGCTCCGGAAGATATCAGGAAGGTATTCCGTATATTTTACCTCCATTATAAGCTTCGTTCCGTCCATAACCTCATAGGAGGGTATGCTTCCATCGAAAACGTCGAAGCCTTCGAAGGCTGACCTGACATGCATATCGAAGGTTATTCTGACCGTTCCCCCGTCGTATATATAGGGTATCCTGTCATAATCGACTATGACCTCCGGGCGAAGCACGTTTGTCACGCTCTGCACATAGAATTCATGCAGGAGTTCTTCGGGTCTTTGCAACAGGAATCCGAAATCACAGGCAAGTATTTTTTCGAATTCTTTTCTTGTAAGTCTTGCCGAGGTCTTGTATATATAGTTCCCGCTTTTTTTCTTGCATTCGAGGCTTATGACATCATCGCTCAGGTTGTATATCCTTATGCGGTATTTTTTTCTTTCTGATGTCCCCGCCATTTTTTCTTCGTAGGCACTATGCCCGATATCGTCAAAGTAGAGGCTTCTTATGAAGTACTGACCGTTTATCGCGTGTTTATCAATTTTTGCGAAGTTTTTCAGTTTTTCTGCTATTATGTCTTTTTCTCTATAGGATATCAGGTATTTTAATTCGTGCCTGTAGGTTTTCTTTTTTTCTGCCATTCGTTCTTCCTCTACGGTTTACACAAACTGTAAGAAATTATATACGATATTTTGATAACTTTCAATGCTGTTTATTGTTATTCGAGTGACGTTATTGCATTAAGAAGTCTCTTCTACGTCAGCTATTATATAACTATAGCGTTTACTATAAAATTCTTTCAGTTCATTTACTTCCTTGTCGAAATCGGATATATCCAGTATTCCCGAATAGTAGCGTTCGTAGGTCAGTTCTATCTGAGAGCGGAGTTCATCGGAAAGGGCATCTATTTCTTTTTCGACTTTTTCACTCTCGAAGACCTCATCTGAAATTTCTTCAAAGCGTTCCTTAAAGTGCTCCCTAAAGCCTTCATTCTGCATAAGGGCTCGCAGGAGATAGTTTTTCTCTGAAGCATAGCTCAGGCTGTCGCTTTCGACATTTCCTATATCCATTGAGCTCGAGTTCACGTCGAAGATGCAGAAGCGCCATTTCCCGTCCTCGTATTCACCGTCTCCGGTTTCTCTTACCCGCCAGAGACCTACGTTTGAGCCCGGCCAGTCATCGGTATGGGCTATATAAATCTGTGCTGCATAGTAGTCTAAAACACTGTCCATATCGAGATATTCCGCAAATTTATCATAAGTCTCATCATCCGAGAGGTCGTTATGAAAGGTAAAGGAATTCATTTCGTCATAAAATTTCTTATCTTCCTCGTTTCCTATCGTGACCTCATCATTTTTTATCATTATGACGTTATCAGGGTCAACTCCGAATTTCTCTGCAAAATATTCAGGATTGAAGCGTTCATATATCCAATAGGCTCCCCAGTATTCACCATTCAGAAAAAGTGCGGACAGCTTTCCGTCAAGGACGCTCACATTTTTTTCCTTCATCAGCCGGGCGATAAGGATATCCTTTATCTTTGCCTTGTTATCGTCGCCGCCTGTGAAGAGTGAGACCGAGCTTTCCTTCTTGTAGCCCTCGAAAAGAGCCTGTGAAAGATAACTGTTTCCATATATTTTTCTGGGGAAAAGATTAAATCCCTTTTGGGCAAAGCCCCTGCTGCCACCTCCCTTTATGCGAAGCCCGAGAGCCTCGGTAAACAGAAGTTTATGATCATCTCCGAAGAACGAGACCGAGCCTTCTCTCTCCGCCTCGTGCCCCCTGAAATGGTAATTTCCGGGAGTCCACCACCAGATGCCTGATTTCTCGTATTCGTCCTTCGTTTCAGAAATTATATAGTCATTGTATGTCTTTCCTGTGACGTAAATTCCACTATTGTATGAAAAGAGGTTTTCAGGATCGGTCACAACCGATACCGCCGCTAAATTTTCATAAGCCTTCTTTTCCGCGAAGCCTACAAAGTAGGTCTTTGTTACGGACTCGCTCTTTGAACCGTCCGCTGCAAAAGCCGCTGCCCTTACCACCACCGCCTTGTCCACATTTTTTTGCGGAATCGAGTAATGCTTTTCAAAAAAGGGAGCTATATCGGTTCGCGCCGAATAGACGTTAGGATTTCCACTGGCATCGCTTATTTTTATGGGAGAACTGTATTTTTCCGAATCTTTATCGGGCTCGCTTCCGTCAAGGGTATAGTATATCTCGCCGCCCCCGTCAGAACTTATTTCAAGCTCGAATCCTTCATCATAAAATCCACTCTCCCTTGAAAATTCAATTCTTTCATCATTTATCAGCGGCAAAAGCTCAGCCTTATCATTTGTCGCGTCCGGGCTCGCCGTCATGCAGGACCATTCGTTTCCGCCATCCTCTGTCCTGCCCCAGCTCGTGTCATATTTAAGCTTCGGAACCTCTGCCTCGTCTATTACCGCACCGCCCGCAGACGCAAGGAAAAGATGCTCCCCCGAAGCCGACAGTCTGAAATCCGCCGTCGCAGGGTCTTCCTTATTTCCATCAGCAAATATCAAAAGGTATTCATGGGATTTGAGCTCTCTTTCCGGCAAAAGCCAGCCCGCGCTCAGGTCTGCCCCCTTTGAAAGCCTGTAGCCCGTAAGGTCGATGTCCTTATCCGAAGCATTATAAAGCTCCAGCCAATCAGGGTAGTTTCCCTGATTGTCCGATACGCACGAGAAATTCGAACTGCATACCTCGTTTATTATAATTGTTTTATCTTCCTTTAAGGCATCTGCGAGATAGAGGATTATAACGACAATAAAAAAAGCCGCAAAGCCATACTGCCAATGCCTTATTATCTTTCTTCTCATTCTTTCAAGTATAACATAAGAAGCGGCAAAAATCTTTTCCTGCCGAAAAGTTTTTTACCGCACTTATAATCTGATAGAAATTATTTAAGCAAATTTGTCTTGAAAAAGTCCTTCGGCTTCAGCATGACATCATATCTGCCGTATCCGCTCTCGCGGTTCGACTCAAGTATGAACCTTTCTACTGTTAATTTTTTTCATCGCATCTTTATAGCACGATGCCTTTACATCAGCAAATGAAATATACAGAACCGGCCAGCTTCCGCACTCTTTCATCAGCTCAAAATGCAGACTCTTTAATCAAGAGATCTTTCCCCTCAAAGACAAATGCGAACTTCTTTATCCGGGTTTTCTCATAGCCCGCGTCAAGAAGCTCCTGTTCATACTTTTTATCCTCAATCTGCTGTAAGGCCTTGTCA
>CAJOPI010000128.1 GCA_905236275.1 uncultured Lachnospiraceae bacterium
AAAAAGTATTTTGGCAAGTCTCTATCCGATAGCTGATGTCACTGGCCGATGTGCGAAAAACGTGACCGGGAATGATAAAAAAAGGGGAGAGGAAAATGCAGACAGAATTTGAGTTTACTTTACCGAAGGGGTATGTGGATTCAACAGGGGAAGTTCACAGGAACGGAAAAATGAGACTCGCGACGGCGGCGGACGAGATACTGCCGCTCAGGGATCCGAGGGTTCAGTCGAACTCATCATATTTGACAATAATTCTTTTGTCGAGGGTCATAACACAGCTGGGGACACTTCCGATTGTATCAAATCAGGTAATAGAACAGCTTTTTACAATGGATCTGGCATATCTTCAGGATTTTTACCAGAGAATAAATATGAGTGAAATGCCATCGTATAAGGTGACATGTCCGGAATGCGGCAAGACCCATGAGGTGCCGCTGGATTTTTTATTGAGTCAGGGCTTGTAAGCTATCCACAGGACAGGCTCTATAAGGAAATGGCTTTTCTTGCTTATTATCTGCACTGGTCGCAGGACGAGTTAATGAATATGGATCACAGGGAAAGGCGGCGCTGGTGCAGCGAGATATCGGCGATAAACAAGAAGCTCAGTGGAGATGAAAATAAAAGGATCGAGTTTAAATAGAGTATAGACAAATAAGGGCTGGAAATCTGTATGGGTGTAGATAAATTATACAGCTCTTTTCGATTTCAGGTATCGATGAGCGGAGAAGGGTATACAAAAGATGGCGAAGCAGTTCCGATGGATGCTGCTTTTTCAGAATGTTCCGGAGTAAAGGTTACAAGCCATGTGCTTAGAATGCGGAGCGGTTCGGATGACAGGGGCGTACAGGGAGTGATACCCGCTACTGTTGAATACAGTAACCTTACCCTGACAAGAGGGGCGAGCACGAGCCACAGATTTCTGGAATGGGTTTTTGACTGTCTGCCAACCTTCGAGAAGGGACCGGCGAAGCCCGTCAGGAGGACGATCAAGATAACGGTTCTCGATGACAATAACAAGCCGGGAATAGTCTGGAGCCTTTACGGTGCGTATCCGGTGTCTTATACATTGGGAAGCATGAACGCACAGGGAAACGGTATGCTGCTGGAGTCGATAGAATTTGCCTACAGCGGTCTCGGAAGGACAGATCCGCCGGCACCGGTAGCGACACCGACAGGAGAAGAGACTGGAGGTGATCAGTGATGAAGGATCAGCAGGAGCTGAACAAATACGTCTCCGGTGCGTATTTTGAAGTGGAGATTGGCGGCATAAGCGGTCTCAGCGGTAAATTTACCTCGGTAAGCGGACTTGGAATGGAGCTTGAATATGAGACCTATTTTGAAGGCGGGTGTATGTCACCGCATTTTCTTGTAGGAAATGCCGTACCCCAGAAGCTTATCCTTGAGCAGGGAACCGTTACGGAATCGGACGGTTTTTCTAAATGGATAAGTGAGGTTAACAGCGGTGTGAGCCTGCCGACGAGTGGGGACATTACCCTGAAGGATGCGGCAGGAAAAGCGATGAGAAGCTGGCATATAAATGATGCCGTACTGGTAAGCTATACCGGTCCGGAGTTGAACAGCAATTCTCCAACGCTTGCCGTAAGCCGGATTGTTTTGATGTATGGAGGATGTACATGAGAAATGATGGTTCTATTGCAATGACAAAATTGAATATGTCAGTGATAGACCAGTCAGCTATGGTTTCCCCGGAGGCATTGCTCTGCGCAAGCTTTGCACAGGGAATCATAGACAGGGCAAAACAGGGATCGGCTTTTTTTACCTATGCTGAACTTGAATACTTGGATGAAAATGAAGAGGAAGGCGAGGGAAAAGGCAGGGCGGAAAAACAGGTTAAGATAAATTATGACCTGACTTTTGAAATGGTAATTGCACATCTTGACGCACTCGAAAGGCAGACGGAAGTAGCCAACAGTGCCGAAAGGAAACTCTTACGAGAGACAATAGAGCGTGAAAGACGCTTACTTCAGGGAAGCTTAAAAATCCTTGAAAAAAATTCGAGATACGGAAGTTCCCATATAGCCGGCAGATATAGGGAAAAGCTTGCATTAAAGAAGCTAAGGGACGAAGAGAAAAGAAAAAGAGACAGAGACAGGGAAAGAAAGGCTGCAGGCAGAGTTAACGAGCTGAAGCTTACACATAAATATGTAAACAGCGAAACTGAAATCAAAGAGCTTATCCGTAATGGCGAAAGAAGATATACGGATAATAAAGATTACAACAGCTTCGAAGAGCTTATCCGTAATGGCGAAAGAAGGTATACGGATAATAAGGATTACAAGAGTTTCGAAGAACTTATACAAAATGAAGAGACGATAAGGAAACTTGCAGATGAGATAAAACGCCGTTCTATCGGGGAATCAGATGAAGATGGTAACAGAACCTGGATAAATGTCATTTCGCATGAAAGACGTGATATCCCGATCAACAGATATCTGAAGGAGATGGGGACTGGAGAGGTTCAGACCGGTGTTCCCTACGGTACGGTGGAACTCGAAAACATAATGTCTCCTGCGGAGGGCGAGGAGCTTGCAAAGTCCACCAGGAGAGCAGTAGAGCGACAGATGAGGGAAATCAGGAGCTTAAAGGAAATCTTAAGCTCCGTTGATATAAATACTCCTTTCAGGGTAAATTACGGAAAAGCTGATAAGGAAAAGAGACAGGGCAGAGATTATGAGTCAGGCAGCCATGAAGCCGGAGGCTATAATACACAGAAATATGACCTTGGGGAAAAAACGGCTTTTTCCTACCGGAACATTAGAAATGTTTTAGCCCCTGTCAGTAGGGAAATCGCCTTAAATTCGATATTTAAGGGAAAGGGTTCTGCAGGGGCTGACAGCGGGAGGATCCTAAGGGAGATAATTCCCGGAGCGGGAACAAGGCTTATAAATGAAATACAGGCACAGCTCGGTCGGGCAGATATGGGCTTTGAACCCATGAATCTTGAAAACTTCAGCATAGATCATGATCTGGAGGAAAAGGTAAAAGAAGCCTCATCGCTTTCGAAAAAGCAGATAAGGGAAGTACGTGAGTTAAAGAAAATCCTGGCTGATGCGGAGCTTAAAACTCCATTCGCAAAAGAAACGGACAGAGATAGAAAGGAAGAGGCGGAAGAGGGAAAAGGCACCGGTGAAGGTGAGAAGAAAAAGAGTCCGGAGATAGGACATAAAGAGATAAGGATTATCGAGACAAAGGTTTCGGAAGCCCTTAAAAAGGAGACGGACCGGAAATTCAATAAAGAAATCGGAGAAAAGACAAAGGATTTTGTAAGGGTAAGTGAGGCAGGTAAGAGCCTGCAAAAGAGCATAGAGGAAAATGCCTCAGTCAGAAATACCTTAAGCTCGCTTACCAGAGAAATCGCGGTAAGAAATCTTATAAAGGACAGCAGCAAAGACGATTTAAGAAATATCACGAGACTTGTGCACAGCCGGCTTCCCTGGAATGATACACAGGCTGCTGACGAGATACGGGAAAAATACATTTTCAGAAATATGGGTTATGCCCCGCCGAAGCTTGAAGATATTCTGATTTCCAGTGATAAAAAGGATAAGGAACTGGAAAAGCAGACGATGATCGGAGCGAAGAGGGAGAGAGAAATCCGGGAGCTTAAAGCGACTTTAGCCGCAAGGGATGCGGAAGATGAGCAGAGGCAGGAGACTGACAGGAGAAAAGAAGAGGAAGAGGAAAAAAGGGAAAAGAGAAGGGAAGAGATAAGACGCTCGCTTGAAATAAATGAGAAGATAAGAAATGCCCTTGCACCGATAATCAGGGAAATCGCCACCATAAGGCTCATGAGGGGGCACTCTCCGAAAGAGCTTAACAATATTACAAAGCTTGTTTCCACGGCCCTTCCGGGAACGGATACGGAGAGCATAAATGCGATCAGGACAAGATATGCAAGCTCTGTCATGGGCTTCAGACCCGAAAAACTGGAAGACCTTTTGATTGAAAGAGCTGAAGGAAAAGGGGAAGGAAGGAAATACGGCAGGGCTGAAAGGGAGCTTAAGGATATTCCGGGTGCGGCACATGAGAGGGAAAAGAGTGAACTCAGACGTGTGGTAGAGCGAAGAAGGGAACCGGTCATAATGGGGGATTATCCTCCGATAGACATGGATTATGGTACGGCTTATCCTGACCTTTTGAAAAGAACTGTCAAGGAACAGGTGGAGCTGAACCTTTCGAATGATTTCAAGAAAATCGAGCCGGTGAGCAGACCATTATCTACAGCGGAAAAGTTCATTATGGGCGAGGTTGATGAAAAAATTATCGAGGACATCCCGAAGCCTAAGGAACAGACCTGGGTAAATCCGATGTTTTCCCCTTACAACAAAAACATGACGGACTTATCTTTCAAGGAAAAGAAAAAGGATGGGGAGAAGGCAAGGGAAAACGGGAATCCGAAATTCTCGGATGCCGAAATAAGACGCACGGCCGACAAGGTTTTCAAGCTGGTTGAAGAGCGCATTCGTAAGGAAAGGCGCAGGATAGGAAGGATTTAAGATTTATGTATGCGGGTGATGGCAACAATAACTCAAACTTACCTTTGAGAAAAATGAAAATAACCAACATGATAACGAAGGAATCTTTCTATGTGTTATACAATCCGCAGACTTATTCTGTAGGAAAGGTTGCCGAGTTCGGAGTGCAGCCGGCATTTGATTCGGAATCACCGGGCATCCAGTTCTCACATGGGACGACGGAAACGCTTTCGATGCAGCTCTTTTTTGACACCTTCAATACGGGCGTGATGAATGCACCGTCGGTTTCTGACGGATTTAAGCTTGAGGCAACAAAGAGGGTGAATGCCGTTGCCAAATTTCTTGACGTGAGGAAGTTTACGGAAAAGGTCTATAAACTCATGCAGATCGAGGCGAGCGTCCACATCCCGCCGCTTGTAAAGGTGGAGTGGTCAAGCCTGCAGTTCGAAGGAGTGCTGAAAAGCTGTGTTACGAATTTCGTCAAGTTTACCGACCTCGGAATACCTGTAAGGGCGACGATGGATGTGGTTTTTTTCCGCTTCAGCAAGATGGATGTCAAGGTTAAGAGCAATCCTTTCGGTTCACCTGACACCGATAAATTTAAAACGGTTGAAGAGGGGGAGGCACTTTGGAAATATGCAGCCGAGGAATACGGAGAACCGGATAAATGGCGGGAAATCGCCAGCAGCAACCGCCTGTCAAATCCACGCCTCCTTCAATCCGGAAAAACCGTACAGATACCGGCATTACAGTAAGGGAGAGTAAATGGGAGGATTTGACAAAAGCGGGAAATATGATGTAAGCAGTCTCGAAAAAAAATACGACTCTTATCTGGCTCCCGCGGCAGAGATAAAAGTCGGCTCCTTCAAGATTGACGGAATGAAGGTTCCTATCGTTTATATAAAGGTACAGCAGACTGTGAGAAACCGCGCAGGTACTGCGGAATTTGCCATAAACGGACTCTATGACTATGAGAAGAGGGAATGGTCTGAAGGGCTTTTAACCAAAATAGATGTAGGAATGAAGGTCACTATCAGCATGGGTTATGTAAAGTCCAAAAAAGAGGTATTCATGGGTTACGTGGATTCCTATACGGTGTCCTATCTTTCGAACCAGCAGCCGATGATAACGGTCACCGCGCTTGACGGAATGGGAATACTCATGAGCGGCGGCGCGAGACTTGACTTCGGTAAGAAGAAGACTACCGAGATAGTGAAGGAGCTTTTGGGAGAATGCGTCAGTGCAGGCTTTGTAAACAAGCTGGTCGTTGATAAACTTCCGGATTTCAAGACCCAGCTCATGAAGGAAACAAACTGCAGTAATTATGATTTCCTAAGCCAGATAGCGGAAATGAGCTTTGTAAACTTCTGCGTGATAAACGGCGATATGATCTTTTCAAATCTAATGAAAAATTCCTCGCCGCTGATAGAACTCACACTTGGAAGGGAACTCATGGAATATACAAGAACCGTTGCGGTAAGCAAGAATTCGGTGGGTTCGGTGACAGTCATAAGTAATGGAACACCGGATAAGACCGAGGTAAGGGGAAAAGCCACTAAGCCTGAAAGCTTAGGCGGTTCGGGAAAGACAGCGTCGGAGAAAGTCAAGGGACTTTCAAAGACCGAAAGACATATCCGTATGAACTTCCTGCAGTCGGAAAAGGAATGCAAGGATATGGCGCAGAATATCCTGAACTACATGAATATGGGATTTACGGGAGGGAGCTGTAAGTCAGTGGGGCTTCCCGATATAATTCCCGGCAGGTTCATAAAATTGAAGGGGATAGATAACAAATCGGACGGAAGCTATTTTATAAGCGAGGTCACTCAGATACTTTCAGAGGACGGCTACAGTACGGAGTTCGAACTTAGCGGATTAAGGGGATAGGAAATGGCTTTTGATTTTTATGATGAGGGCCTGAGCCAGTTTGACGATATAGAGCAGCGTTCGAAGAGAATGGGGCTGACACTGGCAAAGGTCACGAATATAAAAGACCCTGAAAACAGGAACAGGGTTCTTTGCAAGCCAATAACAGGTGAAAAGGAAAAAAGTATCCTTGAAACCGAATGGGCTGACGTGATACAGCCCATATCAGGAAAAAATGCGGGAACCTTTCTGCTTCCGTCAGTTGATGATATCGTGCTGATAGCCTATCTTGACGGAGACCCCCACTGTCCTTATGTGATAGGCGGCGTATGGGACAAGAAAAGTACAGCCCCCTATACCATGAAGGACGGGAAAAACTATGATTACAGCTTTAAGACTCCGACCGGCTCGGAAATACATTTCAAGGATGAAAAGAACAAGCAGCAGATAAGCCTGTCAACGCCGAAGGGTACGAGTCTTACCCTGGATGATGAAAAAGAGACCGTAAGCATAACGGATAAGAATAAAAAAAACACCCTGACGATAAAGATAAAGGATGGCAATATAGAGATAAAAGCAGAAAAGAAGCTCACTATCTCGGCGGGTGATACCACACTTGCCTTAGAGTCGGGCGGTGCGGCAACCTTGAAGGGCAAGGGAACGGTGACCTTAGACGGAAGCTCCATAAAGGGAAAGGCAAAAAGCAGGCTGGAGCTTAAAGGCGCGAGCGCAAATCTCGAAGCGACCGGAAAGCTCACACTTAAAGGCGCAACTGCCGACCTTAAAGGTCCTGCCGGTGTTAATATCAATTAAAAGTATTCTCAGAGGTGATATATGCCAAATGCAAAGGATTTCCTGGGCAGCGGTTGGAAATTTCCGATACAGCTTGACCCGAGGACGGGAAAGATAGCTGTTTCAAGCCTTGAAGAAAATATTGAGGAGTCCATAGGGATAATCCTTTCGACCTATCGGGGAGAAAGGGTCATGAGACCTGAGTTTGGAAGCAATGTGGCGGATTATATATTTTCACCCGTAAATTATACGGAGAAGGAAAGCATTGCTTATGAGTTAAACCAACAGCTCCTTATAGATGAACCGAGAATAAGGGACATAGAGGTGGAATGTTCTGACAGCGGAATAGACGGCAGGCTCGACATCAGCGTGAGCTATACCATCAGAAGCACCAATAACCGCTACAACAAGGTTTATCCTTTTTATAAAGAGAATAAGGAAATGGGTTATTGATACGAGGACAGTAGATGAATTATTTTTCTTTGGATAAAAGAAATAAAGACGAGATATTAAAAACGGTGGAGGAGCTTGCGAAGTCCTACGTTCCTGACTGGCGTTATGAGCGGGGGGATAGGAAGGATCCCGGTGCGGCACTGGTGGAAATCTTCTCAGAGATGTATGAGGGGATATTGGACCGGCTGAACGAGGCTCCGGAGCGTTTTTATTATGAATACCTGAATATCCTCGGAGTGGAAGATGCTAAGCCTGTGGCTGCCGAAGGTCTGGTACGCTTCAGTGTGTCAGAAGCCGTAAGCGATACGGTGAGGGTACCGGAAAGGACGCTTTTATATATTCCCGAGGAGGAAGAGAATATTGTTTATGAGACCAGTCAGCCGATTGATGCTTATTACAATAGGATAAAGGATGCATATTACTTAAATTCGGCCGAGAACCGTATAGAGAGGCTGGATTTTAGCGAGACGGAAAATTTCTTTGCAAAGGGAAACCACGAAAATCTGCAGAAGCACTGCTTTTCCATAACCCAGAATGAAGTATTCCGGCTTAAGGGTAAGACGGAACTAACGTTTTCGGTCAGGGCGGAAACTGATTTCATAAGAAACGAGGTACTGAATTACTTAGCGGATAAGGAGCATGCACGCTGGTATTTCCTTACGGAAAACGGCGAAAAGGATATAGAGGAGTTAAGCATCGGGACGGGGGTCTTGAGACTGAAAAAGGATTCGCCTGATGAGATAGTTCCTGACGAGGACGGGAATTACAGGATATCCTGTGAGCTGAAGGGAAAAATGGAGGATTTTCATCTTGAAGGTCTGACGATAGGTGGAAATTCAGTGGACGGTATTTATGCCGATGAGTTGTACAACGGCGAATTGCCCATAACGAGGGGTAAGGGAGGTTACTGCTTTGGGCGGATGCCTGCACCTTACGGGGAATTTTATATAAAGAGTGATACGGCATTTAACAAAAAAGGAGCCGAGGTCAATCTCGTATTTGATCTGGATATTGTAACCTATACGACCTTTGACGATTCAGTTCCGCAGTATAACTATGGTGAGAACATAATCGACAAAAACGCCGCGGTTGTACAGAATGCGGAGGATGTTTACATAAATGAGGTCGTATGGGAGTATTTTAACGGAACAGGCTGGAATTATATTGAGCCAAAGGGAACGACGAATCCTTTTTCGGGAAAGAACGACGGTGTGCTGTCAGTAAGGTTCACCATTCCCGAAGACATAGAGGAGACGGAAGTAAATTCAAGAGGGGGCTTTTATTTAAGGGCGAGGATCGTAAGCCTTGAAAACGGCTATAGTGTAAGACCGCGCTGGCTTCTTCCCTTTGTCAGGAATATAAACATTAACTGGAGCTATGGGGAAGACAGGATTCCTGAATGCTTCGAAATGCAGAATAATGCGAAAAAGGAGGTCGTAGAGGGCTGGGATGGCATAGCCTCGGTGAGACTTGACATTTATTCGAATTATGAAGCGGTATGCCCTACGGTTTATCTCTGCTTTGAGCGACCGCTTAAGGGTCTTCCTTTTTCGATGATGTTTGAACTTGAAAACAATACCGTATTGCAGGAACAGGTGAGATACGAGCTCTGGACGGGAAAACGCTTCGAAATGGTTCATGTCGTGGATGAAACGGAAAACCTCACGCATTCGGGACCTGTATATTTTTACTTTAACGTTCCTGCCGAGGAGACAGAGTTCTTCGGGGTAAAGGGTTACTGGATCAGGCTTTCGGCAGGTCAGAAGCCGCTTAAGTCAGACAGACTCTGTCCCAGGATAGAGAGGATAAGCTTTAATGTCAGTAAGGCGATCCAGCTAAGACATGCCGAGGAGGAGAGTTTTTCGAATGACAGCTATGAGAAGAATAAAAAATTCACACTTCTGAACAAACCGGTACTCGATGCAGATGTCTGGGTGAATGAAACGGATGGGATAAAGGCTGAAAGCATAAGCAGGATGAAGAGGGAGCATCCCAACATGATCCGAGAGGAAGAGACGGAAGACGGTGAGATAAATTACTGGATAAAATGGCACCGCGTAACTGAGAGCGAGGTCATTGGAGAAAACGACAGGATCTACAGGCTCGACCCCTACAGCGGAGAGATAAGCTTCGGTGACGGGAAATATGGAATGATCCTTCCCGAGGGCTTTGAAATTGTAAGGGTGAATTACAGTTATGGCGGAGGCAGCGGAGGGAATGCCGCAAGGAACAGCCTGAAGCAGTTCCTGATACCTGTTCCGAGAATTGAAGCGGTTACCAATATAACCG
>CAJOPI010000129.1 GCA_905236275.1 uncultured Lachnospiraceae bacterium
CATGGCGGAAGCGCGAAGCGCGGAGCCATGCGTAGGACTTATAGGCATGGTGGCGCATGGCGCAAGCCATGCATGAAAGTTTAGGTGAAAAAGTCGTTCTACAGGCAAGCGGACGCTGGTAGAGGAGCCTTTTTTGCCGCCGGATGCCAAATCGCAAGATTTGAGCAACGGCGATGCAAAAACGGACATCCGGGACTATATGTCAACATATAAACTTGCGTTTATTAAGGAGAGATTTATGTTTGCAGATAAGGCAAGAATAATAATAAGATCGGGTAAGGGCGGGGACGGTCATGTGAGTTTTCGCCGCGAAAAGTATGTTCCCGCAGGCGGTCCTGATGGCGGAGACGGCGGAAACGGCGGTTCCGTTATATTTCAGGTTGACCGCGGAGTGAATACTCTTTCGGATTTTCGATTCAAGCGCAAGTTCTCGGCTGAGGATGGCAAAGAGGGTGCTAAAAAGCGTATGCATGGAAAGAACGGAAAAGACCTGATACTGAAGGTTCCTGAAGGAACAGTGGTTAAAGATGCCAACAGCGGCAAAGTAATTGTTGACATGTCAGGCGAGAATAACAGGGTTGTGATACTTAAGGGCGGTCATGGCGGAAACGGGAACATGCACTATGCAACGTCTACCATGCAGGCACCTAAATATGCGCAGCCGGGACAGGATGCAATGGAACTGGAGGTTCTGTTGGAACTTAAATGCATTGCGGATGTGGGTCTCGTAGGCTATCCTAATGCCGGAAAATCAACGCTTATCAGCCGCGTTACAAATGCTAAGCCGGAGATAGCCAATTATCCCTTTACAACGATACAGCCTCATTTGGGAGTCGTGGATTTCCCTGACGGGGGCGGCTTCGTAATGGCGGATATTCCGGGACTTATCGAAGGTGCTTCTGACGGGGTCGGTTTAGGACATGAATTTTTGCGTCATATCGAACGTACAAGGGTGCTCATTCACATGGTTGATGCGGCAGGTACGGACGGAAGAGACCCTGTCGAGGATGTTTACAGCATAAATCATGAGCTTGAAAAATACAGTTCAGATGTTTCTGGGAAACCGCAGATTATAGTTGCCAACAAGATAGACGCGGTTCAGACCGGGGAGGGCGAAGAAGATCCCGTAGAACGCATAAGGAAAGAATTTGAGCCGAAGGGTTTTGAAGTGATGTCTGTTTCCGCTGTGACAGGCGAAGGCATAAATGAACTCATGGGCAGGGTAAGACAGCTTCTGAGCGAACATCAGGATGAGAGAGTTGTTTACGAGCAGGAGTTCTTTCCTGAAGAGCATGTTGCCGATAAACTTCCTTATGACGTTTCTTATGATGAAAAGAACAACTGGTATGTTCTTGAAGGTCCCCGCATCGAGAAAATGCTTGGCTATACCAATCTTGAATCTGAGAAGGGCTTCGTGTTCTTCCAGAAATTTATCCGCGAAAGCGGTGCGCTTGAAAGACTTGAAGCACTGGGAATGCAGGACGGAGATACAGTAAAGATATACGGCTTCCATTTTGAATATTTTAAGGATTAATAAGGATTAAGATAAGGGAATTTTTATGATGAAGATTACTACAAAGCAGAGAGCTTTTTTAAGAAGTATTGCGATGACTACTGACCCTATATTTCAGGTTGGTAAGTCGAGCCTTACTCCTGAGCTGACAAATGCAATAGATGAGGCTCTTGCGGCAAGGGAGCTTATAAAGATAAGTGTACTGAAGAACTGCGATGATGATGTACATTCAATAGCAGAAGCGGTTTCGGAGAGAACGAGGTCGGTTCTTGTTCAGGTCGTGGGAAAGAAGATTACTCTTTACAGACCTGCAAAGGAGCCTAAGATAGAGCTTCCTCGTGCCTGACAGGTAAATCGAAATGGGAAGATGCGGAGTACTCGGAGGAACTTTTAATCCTATTCATATAGGTCATCTTATAATTGCGGAGCAGGCGTATTCGGAATTTAACTTAGACAGGGTTCTGATAATGCCCAGCGGAAATTCATATTTCAAGGAAAACCTGCAGATACCGGAAGGTGAAATAAGACTTGAAATGTGTGCACTTGCTGTGGCTGATAATCCGCATTTTGAGGTATCTGATATTGAAGTAAAGCGCGGGGGCAGGACTTATACTTATGAAAGTTTAGAAGAGCTTCATGCGCTTTATCCTGATGATGAGTTTTATTTTATTTGCGGGGCGGATATTGTCGAGCAGATAAAGCTTTGGAAGTATCCCGAAAAAATATTTGCAGCAAGCACGATACTAGCGGCGGTAAGGGATAATACGGATGAAGAGGGGCTGATGCGTGAGGTTCGGCAGTACGAGGCTGAATATGATGCGAAGATTGAGCTGATGCATACCGGACGCATGGATATTTCATCAACTGAACTTCGACGCAGGATTTCCGAAAACTTATCGGTAAAGTATTATCTTCCTGACGGATTGATTGAATTTATCAGTGAAAAAGGACTGTATAGGATATAAATGTTTTATCTTTTGATTTGAGGTGCGGAAGGTTGACAGAAGAAATCAGGTTGATAAAGAAGAAGATAAAAAAGGTTCTTGATAAGGACAGGTATCAGCATACCTTAGGCGTGGCATATACTGCATCGTCACTTGCGATGCGCTATGGTATTGATATTGACAGGGCATTTCTTGCGGGTTTGCTTCATGACTGCGCAAAAAATATCCCTAATGATGAGAAAATCGCTCTCTGCAAAAAGTATAAGGTCAAACTTACCGAAGTCGAGAAGCAGGCTCCCTATTTAATTCATTCAAAGCTGGGGGCATGCCTTGCCAAAGAGCTTTACAAGGTGGATGACAGGGAGATTCTTGATGCTGTAAGAAATCATACGACGGGACGTCCCGGGATGTCAGTGCTTGAAAAGATAATATTTACAGCTGATTATATAGAACCCGGAAGGAATACGGCACCGAATCTTTCTAAGATACGGCAGATGGCATTTGTCGACATTGATAATGCTGTAATTGAGATACTTTACGATACTCTTGAATATCTGGAAACCAAGGATCAGATAATCGATCCTATGACAAAGAAGACCTACGATTACTACGTGACTTGTAAAAGGGGAACAACAAATGGCTAAAACAACTGAAGAACTTGTAAAAATTGCTGCAAACGCGGCAGAAGAAAAGAAGGCAGAAGATCTTGTGATACTCAATATCGGCAAGGTTAGCGTGATTGCTGATTATTTTCTTATCGTAACGGCAAATAACCCGTCACAGTTACAGGCTGTAACAGATAACGTTGATGAAATGCTTGCAAAAGAAGGTGTAATGGCAAAAAGCGTTGAAGGAAACGGCGACTCAGCATGGGTTCTCATGGATTACGGCGATTTCATTGTACACATATTTGACAGAGAAAGCCGCACCTTCTATGATCTTGAAAGAATCTGGAAAGATGCTGAGAGCGTAAAAATCGAGGAATTATAAGAAAAGTTTTTCTTGATTTATTTTAAGAAAAGAGGTACAATAAAGTCCACCCTTCGGGGTAGTACTGGTTTCGACAGGGATCTTGCAGCTGGAGAAGCTATCCGTGGGAAGGTACGTTGGACCGCAAATTAAATATAATCGCAAACAACGATTACGAATTAGCTGCAGCCTAAGCGCTGCGCTCGTCAGTCCGGTTCTCCCCCGTCGTCCCGGGTACTGACGTCATTATGACGGGAAACGACATTGGCAAAGCTTTGAGTCAGTGGGCGTAATATGAAGCTACTGAAACCGTAAGAGTGTGTTTCCCCGTACGGTGGAGGGAATTTTAATCGAAACACTATGATAGTAGAAGGACAGGGAATGGATTTTTGGACAGGGGTTCGACTCCCCTCTACTCCACTCGACCACGAAGCGGCGAATCCGCTCCATGGCAATTATTACAGCGTTTGTGAGAATGTGTTTACGCTGATTGTTAATTTAATTGTATTTGAAAATCATAGTAAAAAATAGCAGGGATTTTCCCTGCTATTTTCATTCTCCTTAATAAACGCAAGTTTATATGTTGACATATAGTCACGGATGTCCGTTTTTGCATCGCCGTTGCTCAAATCTTGTGATTTGGC
>CAJOPI010000130.1 GCA_905236275.1 uncultured Lachnospiraceae bacterium
ACGGCTTTTTTACGGTGCTGCTTAATCTCATACAGCTCGTAACGGAAGGCTTTACCTGCGCCTTCCTTGTGGCATTCCTTTTGATGCAGGACGTAGCGACGACTGTAGCGGTTATGGTCCTTATGGCGGCATTTCTCGTATTCGTGCTTATGATATACAGAAAAAGAATGACCGCGATGGGCGAAAAAAGCAGGAAGCTCGGTGCGATACAGGGCAAGTGGTTTTTGCAGTGCTTTGGCGGAATCAAGGAAATAAAGGTTCAGAATAAAGAACAGTTCTTTCTCGACCATTATGATGAAAGCTATAAACAATCCATAAAGATTATAAGGAAACAGGCAATTTTCGGTCTTTTGCCACGTCCCCTGATGGAAACAACCTGTATCTGTGGGCTTCTGGGCTTCGTTGCGGTGAGGATTTATCTCGGAGCCTCCATGCAGCATTTCGTACCGATAATGTCTGTATTTGCAATCGCGGCAGTGAGAATGCTCCCGTCCTTCAACAGAATAAGCGGCTGTATCGGAACCATCATGTATAATAAGCCTTCGCTTGAAGCGATATATGAGGATCTGCACAATATAGAGGGCTTAAGAATGGAGGTTGAGAAGGATAATGCAGACACCACGAAAATCAATCTCGACAAGGGCATTGAGCTTGAAGGTGTAACCTTTGCATATCCCTCAAAACCGGATAAGGTTATCGTTGACAAGGTCTCCTTCAGTATACCGAAAAATAAGTCTATAGCACTTATCGGTCCGTCGGGTGCGGGAAAGACCACTCTTGCGGATATCATACTGGGTGTTCTTAAACCGCAGGAGGGCAGAATTATCGCAGACGATACAGATGTTTACAGGCACCTTCACGCATGGCATAAGGCTGTGGGCTATATTCCGCAGACTATTTATATAATAGACGACTCGATCAGAAATAATGTGGCTTTTGGGGAAGACCCCGAGAACATAAATGATGATGAGGTGTGGAGGGCACTTGAAGAGGCACAGCTTGCGGACTTCGTAAGGGAGCAGCCCGAGGGACTTGACAGTAATATTGGCAGCAACGGAGTGAAGATTTCCGGTGGTCAGAGACAGCGTATCGGTATTGCGAGGGCACTGTACAGAAATCCGAAGGTGCTTATACTTGACGAGGCAACCTCAGCGCTCGATAATGAGACGGAGACTGCCGTAATGGAATCAATCGATGCCCTTGCAGGACAGAAAACAATGATAATCATTGCCCACAGGCTTACAACGATCAGGAATTGCGACATAATTTATGAAGTACGTGACGGGAAGGTTACTGAGAAGTCAAAGGCGGAAGTGTTTGCGGATTGAGGTTTACCAATGAAACGTCTTTTAATAGTTACGAATCAGCCGGCACCCTACAGGGTTGATTTCTTTATATATTTACAGGAAAATTTTGCTGCGGAATTTGATATATGGGTGCTGTTCTCTACGGGGAACGAGGCAAGCGGGAGAAAATGGAAGGCTGATGAGGAAAGGCTTAAAAATAAAGTCTTTTTGAAATCAAAGGTATTTAAGCTTCGCTCGGCATATGATACTTCGGAGAAGATAATAAGCTATGGAGCGACACAGAAACTAAATGAGATCAGACCTGATATAGTAGTCGCGAGCGAATATAATTATACGGTTTTAGCTGTTAAACACTGGTGTAACAAACATAAGGTTCCCTATATTTCATGGACCGACGGAACGGTCTTTTCGGAGCGGAATATAAAACTACACCAGAAATTATTCAGAAAATATGTTATCCGTAACAGTGCGGGATTTATCGCAAGTTCGTCAAAATCAATGGAAAACCAGATTTTTCTTGGCGCAGAGCCTTCGAAGATATTTATAAGCGAGCTTGCAACGGATATACGACGTTATGCCGCTGCCGGAAAAAATTACAGTCCGAATAATACTTTGATAGCGGTGGGAGGACTTATCGAAAGAAAGGGAATTGATCTTCTTTTTAAGGCATTGGCCCGCATTAAGGATTTAGACTGGAAATTGAAGCTGGTCGGTGATGGACCGGAAAAAGGAAATCTTATAGCGCAGGCGGTAGAATCGGATATAATGGAAAAGACGGAGTTCTGCGGCTTTCTTTCAGGGGAAGAGCTGATAAGGGCTTACGAGGAGGCAGGAATCTTTGTTTTTCCTACAAGAGAGGACTGCTTCGGACTTGTGACGCATGAGGCAATGTGTTGTGCACTGCCCTGTATCGTATCAAAATATGCGGACAGCTCCTATGACCTTGTGGATAATCTGAAAAGTGGTGTGATAATTGATCCTTATGATGCAGACAGATTTGCAGCAGTGATAAAGAGGGTTCTGCTGGATAAAGAACTGAAGAAATCAATGTCCGGCAGGGCAAAGGAAAAGTCATATGAGTTTTCTTTTGAAAAAACAGCTAAACCCTTCATGGATGCTGTAAAAATGGCGGTTTTGACCTGATGAAGATACTTCTGATACATAATTTTTATAAGGTTCCCGGTGGGGAAGATACGGTTTTTTATAATGAGAAGGCTATGCTGGAAAGGCATGGCCACGAGGTATTTACCTACACAAGAAATAATGATGAGCTTGATGGCTTGAATCTTATCGGAAAGCTTCGTTTTTTCTTTGATGCGGTCTATTCCGAAAAGACTTACAGGGAAGTGCAGAAGCTTATTGATGAAAAGGGGATTGAATTAGTCCATGTTCACAATACCCAGTTCCTTATAAGTCCGTCGGTTTTTGCGGCGGCGAAGGACAAAAAGGTTCCCGTATTCCAGACAGTTCATAATTTCCGAATGCTCTGCTTAAATGCTATTTTTTACAGGGATGGGAAAATTTGCGAGGATTGTCTGAAAAATGGTCTGAAATGCGGCGTAAAGCATAAATGTTATCGAGGAAGCCATATTCACTCGGCTTTGGCCCGGCGGATACAGATGGCTGCAAGAGCGCACAGGCTTTACAGGGGAGTTAATTTTATCTGTCTTACGGAATTTAACGCACGAAAGCTTAAGGAGATAAACGGCGGCGGAAGGAAAATTATAGACAAGAAGCGAATATTTGTGAAGCCTAATTTTATCCCCGACAGTAAAGCTTCTGATGAGTCTTCTGAAATTCAGACGACTCTTTCAAAAAGCGGAAAAGAATTTGTTTATGCCGGACGGATTGACAGGGTCAAGGGACTAGATACAATCCTGGAGGCATGGAAGAAGGTTGACCCCGATAGAAGGCTTAGCATTTGCGGCAGCGGCCCCGATGAGGAATGGTGCAGAAATTACATTGTTGATAACTCTCTTCAGGAAAAAGTTGATTTTAAGGGGAGTCTGGCGCATAATGAACTGATGGCACTTTTAACTAAAGCTGATGCGATGCTCTTTATGTCTAAGTGGTATGAGGGCTTTCCGATGACCATCATAGAAGCCTTTACTGTGGGAACACCTGTTATCGGACTTGACTTAGGTAATGGCGGTGACATTATCGCCGGTATCTATGGCAGCCGCAAGCCCTTACTCCCCTTTGACGATAACCTGCCGCAGTTACTTTCGGAGGCGATAAATGGCTTTAATGCAGATAATTATCGGTTCGATCCGGAAAAACTCGCTGCCTTTCGCGAAGAAGAGAACTACCGCAGGTTGATGGAGATTTATTCTGTGGGGACGTAACAGAATGATAGATGGAGAATTACGATGGAAAAAATATATGTAACACGTTCGTCGATACCGTCGATTGAGGAATATATCGAGGAAATAAAGCCGGTTTTTGAGAGCCATTGGCTGACAAATGCAGGACCAAAGCATGAGGAACTCAGGGAATCATTAAAAAAATATCTGAAGACACCCAATCTTGCCCTGACGGTAAATGGGCACCTTGCTATAGAAGTCGCACTTCAGATGCTTGGGCTTGATCATGGGGAAGTTATTACAACTCCCTTTACCTTTGTTTCGACCTCGAATGCGATAGTCAGAATGGGAATGAAGCCTGTTTTCTGCGATATAAGGGAAGACGATTACACAATGGATGCGTCGAAAATCGAGGCATTAATAACGCCGGAGACGGTAGCAATACTGCCGGTGCACGTATATGGAAATATCTGCGACACAGAAGCGATAGAGGCGATAGCGAAGAAACATGGATTGAAGGTAATTTATGATGCATCACATACCTTCGGTGAGGAACTGAACGGAGTCGAAGTCGGAAACTTCGGGGATGCATCCACCTTGAGCTTTCATGCCACAAAAGTCTACCATACCATCGAAGGCGGTGCTGTGGTATGCCATTCACAGGAAGAAGAGGACAGGGTAAGGATAATCAGGGACTTTGGAATCGTGGATGAAGAACACACTAATGAGATAGGTCCGAATGCGAAAATGAACGAATTTGCGGCGGCAATGGGAATCTGCAATTTAAGACATGTGGATGCATGGATAGAAGAACGCCGCGATGCTTATGAGTACTATATAGAACAGCTGACTGATGTGAAGGGTATAAGACTCAATAAAATTGCAGAGGGTCTTAAGTCCAACTATGCATACTTCCCCATAATCGTCGATGAAGAAGAATATGGAGAGAGCAGGGATGAACTTTTTAAACGGCTTGCGGCAGCAGATATAATGGCAAGAAAATACTTCTATCCACTTGTGACAGAGCTTGAGAGCTATTCTTCGGATTATGATGCTAAAGAGACACCGATAGCCCTTAAAATATCCTGTCAGGTTATGACAATTCCTCTTTATGCAGGACTCAGCCATGAAGATATAGACCGTATCGTAAAAGTGATAAAAAGACAATGAGTCTTTGCAATTTATGTCCGAGAAAGTGCAATACGGACAGGGACGGTGATGGCGAAGCCCTGAAAAAAGCTTATTGCGGAGTTTCAAAGAAAATAAAAATTGCAAGGGCAGAACTGCATTTCTGGGAAGAACCCTGTATATCAGGTGTTGAAGGTTCCGGAACCGTATTCTTTTCAGGCTGTTCACTTCGCTGTGTATACTGTCAGAATAAAAAAATTTCAGATGGAAGGGTCGGAAGACTAATATCTGAAGACGAACTTGCCGATATATACTTTGGATTGCAGGAAAAGGGTGCGAATAACATAAATCTTGTTACGGGAGACCATTATATTCCTGAAATAATTAAATCAATAAAAACGGCAAAGGACATGGGCTTAAAGCTTCCCTTCGTCTTTAACTGTTCCGGATATGAGACTGTTCAGCAGATAAGGGCTCTGGACGGTCTTATAGATGTGTATCTGCCGGACTTTAAGTATATGGACTCTGACCTTGCGCTTAAATATTCGGATGCAGCCGACTATCCTGAAAGGGCAAAGGCATCTGTTGCGGAAATGATACGGCAGTGCGGAGAAGAAAGACTTGACAAGCGTGGTATAATGAAACGCGGCGTTATCGTAAGGCATCTGCTCCTGCCCGGAAACGTCCTGAATTCGAAAAAGGTTTTGCGATACCTTTATGAAACCTACGGCAACCAGATAAAATTAAGCATAATGGCGCAGTACACCCCGATGGAAGGCATAGCCGAAAAATACCCCGAACTCTCACGCCGGGTAAGAAAAAGCGAATATGACCGCTTAATAGATTACGCCCTCGGTTTGGGAGTGACGAATTCGTACATTCAGGACTTAACAACAGCAAAGGAAAGCTTTATTCCGGAATTCAATTCCTAAATTATGTGCCGCTGCGTTTTCTTCCGAAGCGAGAGCGTCCCGAATTGGAAATGTTTAATTTGTATGCGGCGTCACTAAAATTAAGAGGTAAAAATTTGAACGAAAACGAAATATTGACAAAAGAAACTGCAGAAATCGAAACAATCCGCTATGAAGACTCGGCGGTAGATGAGAGAATAAAGCGTGCAGTCCGCGAACTCGGCTTCGAGGCAATGACACCGATACAGTCGCAGGCAATCCCTGTAATGATAGAGGGAAAAGACATACTGGGACAGGCACAGACAGGAACGGGAAAAACCGCAGCCTTCTCTATACCGATACTTATGACCGTAGACCCTGAAAATCCGGCATTACAGGCGGTGGTACTCTGCCCTACGAGAGAGCTTGCAATACAGGCTGCCGAGGAAATGAGAAAATATGCCAAATATATGCATGGAATAAAAGTGCTTCCGGTATATGGCGGTCAGGATATAATGAAACAGATAAGGTCCTTAAAGAGCAACGTTCAGGTGGTAGTGGGAACACCGGGACGTGTCATGGATCACTTGAGACGTCATACCATGAAAATGGGCGAGGTAAAGACCATCGTACTTGACGAGGCAGACGAAATGCTCGACATGGGCTTCAGGGAAGACATAGAGACGGTGCTGGAGGCATTGCCGGAAGAACATCAGACGGCACTTTTCTCAGCTACAATGCCGAAGCCCATATTGGAGATAACGAATAAATACCAGAAAGAAAATGCCGTACATCTTAAGATGCCGGCAAAAGAGCTCACAATACCGCTTGTAAAGCAGTATTACTATGAGGTTGCGAAGAAAAATAAGGAAGAAGTGGTCGCAAGGCTTATGGACTACTACAATCCGAAGCGTTCACTTATATTCTGCAATACAAAGAAAATGGTCGATGAGCTTACAGAGAACCTTGTGGGACGCGGATACTTTGCAGCAGGGCTTCATGGCGATCTTTCGCAGGTGCAGAGAGACCATGTGATGCAGGGCTTCAGGAACGGTTCCGTAGAAATCCTGATAGCTACCGACGTGGCAGCAAGAGGAATAGATGTAAGCGGAGTCGAGGCGGTATTTAACTATGATGTGCCTCAGGATATAGAATACTATGTACACCGTATCGGAAGAACCGGACGGGCAGGTAAGAAGGGACGTTCCTTCACACTTGTTGTCGGCAGGGAAATTTACAAGATAAGGGATATCGAAAAGGTCTGCAAGACAAAGATGAAGGCACGTACAGTACCTACGGCGGCGGATATCAGGGCATCGAAGTCGGAAAAGATACTCAATAAAGTACTTGAGATCATCGAGGAGCAGGATCTTACGGATATGCTCCGTATTATAGAAAGCAAGATAGATGATGAGGACGTTACGGCTCTTGATATGGCGGCGGCGTTCCTAAAGCAGCAGATGGGAAATGAGATTTTGGAGGACATTCCCACAGAAGACTACTTTGCCGAGAAGAAAAAGAAGAAATTCAAGGAGAGAGAAAAACGGGATAAGGAAAGGCGTGAGAGAGAACGTTTCGACTTCGGAAGCCGGGGAAGAGGCGAAAGAACTGAAAAGGGCAGACGTGATGACAGGAAATCCGCACGTCCTGACATGAAGAGTGACAAGAGAAAAGACAGGGTTCGTTCAAAGGATATATCAAAGGACGGCAGCTTAAAGAAGAAAAAAGTCAAGAACATGGACTGGTGGGAAAGAGTTCTGCCTGATAAAAAGAAAAAAAGATGAGGTTGAGCTATGGTAAAACTGCTTGACGAAAACGAACGGTTTCGCTTTGTCCTGCAAAATACGCAGGAAATCATTTATGAATACATCTATGAGGAAGATGAGGTCTATCTTTACGGAAGCATCTCTGACAGCGACAGGAACAGAAATGTATCGGAACCACATATAATTACGCACTTTTACGACAATCTGGCGGGTGATAGTTTTATTCACCCGGCAGATGTTCAGAAAGTGCGTTTTTTTATCGAAGGAAAACTGACAGGCCCTATATATGTCAGGGCATCGTTTGGCGGTAAGTACATATGGGTATCAATAGGCGGTCAGATACAGTATGACGAAAAGGAAAGACCTGTAAGGCTTATCGGACGGATACTGGATGAGACGGTACAGAAGCAGGAGGAACACGCACTCTTAGAGAGAGCCAGAAGAGACCGCGTTACTAACTTCCTTACATGGTCTGTGGGTATCCGCATGCTCGATGTTGTCACCGGAACGGGACAGGATGAAGACAGCGTCAACCTCTTTTATCTCAGGGTGCTGAATACAAAAGAGGTCGGGGCGAAGCTTGGAGCAGTTTTTGCGGAAGCGTTGATAGCAAGGATTGCCACAATGATAAGGAAAATGACAAAGAGTGGGGATCTGAAGATAAGAGTCGGGTATTCTTCATTTATTTTCAGCGTTTCTACAATGTCCGTTGCCGAGGCGAAGGAATTTGCCGGAGCGATGAAAGAGAATATCGGACAGATAACGAGCGGTATCGGAGCGGGATTCGAGATTAAATACGAGCTGCAGTATTTCCGGTCCTTTTCGCAGCTTTTTAATGCAATGCCGGATGAGGAACGCTTTGCGACTGATGACAATGTCGAGTTTCAGAAGCAGCAGGATAACGGCTATACTGATGATATAGTGACCTTTACCTTCAATCTGATGGAGAGGTCGAAGGACATCAACAGCGCGATTCAGATGATCCTTGAGCGAATCTGTACACAGTTTGGCTTTGATTATTTAAATATATGCAGCAGGGATTCTTCGAGTTCACAGGAGATCGTAAATTGTCTGTATGAGGTAAATCTGCATCCCGAATATTATAAGAGCATTGGAGGAGAGAAAGTATTCCTTGAACATTCGGATCTGAATCTGATAGAAGAGGAAATGGGGGATGAGGACTTCGCGATACTTGATAAGAGTCTCGAGGAAAGGTTTTCGGAAAAAATAGGAGAGCTTTTCAACCTGAAGGATTCCATACTTTGCAGTTCCATAAGAAATGAAGACAGGATATGGGGCTTCATGAACTGCATACATGCCCACAAGGAAAAGCAGTGGATAAAAGAAGAGATTGACCTGATAGTGGAGCTTACGAGTATCATTGAAAGCTATCTCCTTCGCGACATAGCAAACAAGGCTTCTGCTGCCAAGTCGAACTTCCTCTCTTCGATGTCCCATGAGATAAGAACGCCCATGAATGCCATAAAAGGTTTTTCAGAGCTTATACTTGCAGAGGAGGGTATAAGCGAAAAGACCAAGAAATATGCGGCAGATATCAGGCAGGCATCGAACAATCTGGTCTCGATAGTAAATGAAATACTTGATTTTTCGAAAATCG
The DNA here is from genome assembly GCA_905236275.1 of uncultured Lachnospiraceae bacterium. Classification (GTDB taxonomy): domain Bacteria; phylum Bacillota; class Clostridia; order Lachnospirales; family Lachnospiraceae; genus NK4A144. The sequence continues at coordinate 9,013 of CAJOPI010000130.1, forward strand.
AGTCGGGAAAATTTGAGATAATAGAGGATAATTATTCTGTATCCTCGCTTCTGCATGACGTTACCTCAGTCAGTGCGATGAAAATTCAGGAAAAGCCCATTAATTTCATCGTCAATATCGAGGATAACGTTCCTGAGTCGCTTTACGGCGATGTAACGAGGATAAGACAGGTAATGATAAATATCCTGAACAATTCCGCGAAATATACCGATGCCGGAGAAGTGGAATTTCACGTTGGCTGGGAGGATGATGAGAACGATAAAGACAAGGGAAGGCTTTTGGTCGATGTAAGGGATACGGGAATAGGCATAAAGGAAGAGGACTTAGGGAAGCTCTTCGTGGCGTTTACACAGGTTGACACCAAGAAGAACCGCGGTATCATGGGTACAGGGCTCGGTCTTACGGTCTGCCGCAATCTCCTCAATCTGATGTCGGGAGAAATAAAGGTTGAGAGCCAGTATGGAAAGGGCTCGGTATTTTCCTTCTGGCTGCCGCAGATAAAGAAGTCGGATCAGTTCTGCAGTTTTACCTATGGCTTTGATGACCATACAAATGTGGAAAAGTTCGTGGTTCCCTTTATCTGTCCGAAGGCTCATTTTCTGGTGGTGGACGACAACAAGGTTAATCTGGATGTGGCAAAAGCCCTTTTGACCGAGTATGATGCCAAAGTGGACGTTGCCTTATCGGGAAGAGAGGCAATCGGTATCTTCGAGAAAAATTCCGAGAGCATAGATATAATATTCATGGATCATATGATGCCGATGATGGATGGTATCGAGACCACGATAGAAATCAGGGGGATTGAGGATATTCCGAGAGCGAAAAGCGTTCCCATTGTTGCACTTACCGCAAATGCCATAAAGGGTGTGGAAAAAGGATTTTTTGCAGCGGGAATGAATGATTTTCTGACAAAGCCCATCGAACTGAAACGTATGGCACAGATACTCGACAAATGGGTTGATGACGGTAAAAAAGAAGCGGTTCCTGAAAATTATATAGAAAACAAGGAGAAGAAAAAGGCAGACAAGGAAGAAAAACTGGAAATACTTAAGGATACTCTTGAGGGAATCGATATAAAGACGGGACTGGAGAACACCAACGGGGATGTGAAGACCTATCTGGGGCTTCTTGAAGCCTTCGTCGAGCAGGATTTCTTCGGTATGTGTGAAAAGCAGCTTGAAGAAAGAGATATTAAAAATTACAGGATATCGGTCCATGCAATGAAGAGCTCGGCAAGGTATATAGGCGCAATGGAGCTTTCGGAACAGTCAAAACGTATGGAGGATTTTGCAAAGGATGAACTTCTTGATGAAATCCTTGCGGAACAGGATAAATTAAAAGCACTGAACGAACCTGTCTATAATTCCGCAAAGAAAGCCTATGAGCTCTGTACTGAAAAAAAGCCAAGAAACGATGGTGCTGTTTCGGCGGACCTGGAGAAGCTTATAGACGGGCTAAACAAGGTAGCAAAGCAGCTTGATGACTTTGACTATGACGAAGCAGCAGCGTCCTTGCACGAAATTTTAAGCGAGATTAGCTGAAAATATGTGATAAAATAGGATTAGGTTAATATTGTATAGGGGGAATACTGTGAATAAGATAGTATTAATATCAACCAATATGGACAAGCTGAAGAAGCTTGAACATGCATTTGAAGGCCTGTATCAGATAAAGACTGCTCTCCTTGCCGGAAAAGATATATTGAAGACGCTTGGAGGCTTTATTCCTGACTGCATTTTGCTTTATTCGGAAAATATAAGCCGTCAGGATATTTTTCCGGTGATGGATCTGAAGGAAGACAGCCGTTATAAAGAAATCCCCCTTATATTGCTGGCAAATGCGGAGGATCAGAGGGTTTTCCATGATAACGTTCTGGCTGACCCCGACTATGTCGGCTCTCCCGATATGAAATCAGAGCAGCTGAGAAAGATAGTTGAAAGACTCATTGCGGCAATGGGCAGACCGAAGATGGTGCTTGTAGTTGATGATGATACCGTAGCGCTTCGTCTGATGAAGAGTTATCTGGAAGAAAAGTTCCATGTGACCTGTGTTAAGTCGGGTCCGACGGCGATAAAATTCATTGAAAAACAGGTTCCGGACTGTATTCTGCTTGACTGCTTCATGCCTGAAATGGATGGACCGCAGACCCTGCAGAAAATAAGATATATGGAAAACGGAAAAACCGTTCCGGTAATTTTCCTTACGGGAAATTCGGAAAAGGATATGGTAATGAGTGCGCTCTCGCTGCATCCGAAGGGATTCCTCGTAAAGCCTGTCAAGAAGGCGGAGCTCATACAGAAAATAGAAGAGTCGATGATATAATAAAAAGTCAGGACGGATCATTTCGTCCTGACATTTTTATTGTAAATATGCTTTAAGCCCTTCATCATGAGATAATTATCAAGGATAATATCGTGGCGGCAGTTGGGAATTACGACCTTGGCAAGACCGCCTGTTGCGACCACCTTCGTTTCGAAGCCGAGTTCATCAAAGAAACGGTCTATCATCCCGTCAATCCTTGAAGCCTCTCCGAAGATAAGTCCGCTCTTCATACAGTCAACAGTGTTTTTCCCGATACATTTTTTCGGAGTTCCGAAGGAGATTCGGGGGAGCTGTGAGGTCTGGCTTACAAGCGATTCAAGAGAAACCCGCAAACCCGGAATTATGACTCCGCCGATATAGTTGTTGTTTTTGTCGAGAGCCGTAATTGTCGTGGCTGTTCCCATGTCGACGATTACAAGCGGTGCGCCGTATTCGTACATACCGGCAACGGAGTCAACCACAAGGTCTGCTCCGACCATTGCCGGATTATCCATTTTTATGTTGAGACCTGTTTTCAGGCCGGCTCCTACCACCATGGGTGAGAAATGGAAGAGGATTCGTACAGCCTGCTTGATAATGTGTGTGAGGGGAGGCACTACGGAAGAGATTATTCCGCCGCTTATGTCCTCTGTGTGGCAGTCGTGCAGCTCGATAACGGTTTTTAAGAG
>CAJOPI010000131.1 GCA_905236275.1 uncultured Lachnospiraceae bacterium
ATACTCGGGTGCGTCACCACCCTGTAGGAAGGAGTATAGCACAAACGGAAGCGGAAGGAGAGAGATGAACGAAGAAGAGAAAATATCGGAAGAAACAGGAATCAGGGAAGCATTGAAAAGCTTTCAGAATAAAAGTTTGGAGCTTCAGGAACAGGCATTTGCATTGACGAAATACGCAGAACTTGCCAACTGCCTGCTGAGAGCAAAACAGTTGGCAAAGGAAGTCAATGAAGAGGTTGCAAAGATTAACTTCGATTTTTCTTTTTTAGAGAAAAACTTAGATTAGCTATTTCTTCATCGGTTAGTGCGCTTGAGGCAATAAACAGAGAATTCAGCTTTCTTTCGATGCTTTCGTCAAGAACCGCCATGCAGTTAGGACAGTATGGTCTTCGGTCTGTTGGCTGCGAGAGCTCATAACTACAGCCGCATTTGCATTTTACTTTAACACGTAGATACATAGGTACTTCATCCTTTCATAATACTCGGGCGCGCTACCGTCCTGTATAAGGAGTATATCACAAATTATTCGCCGCTCCTCATGAGCTGTAGAGCTGATTCATTCCAAGTACGAAATCATTGGACGTACTCTCCTCAAACACGTTACGCGGCTCTATGGCTTATGAGGGGCGGTGAAGGAAAGAGAGGCAAAAATGAAATTAAGAAAAAATGAAAAGGCGACAGAACTCCTTTTTGGCAAAGATGCAACAAGAATAATGCCTTCGCGTGTAGCTCCGGTTCTGGGTGTCGGGAAGGACTCTGTTTACAGATGGAGGAAAGATATTGATGCTATGCCTTTAGGAAAAGTAAGGATACTTGCAAGGCTCCAGAATCTTACTGATGAGGAGAAAGCAGAAATTTTAACATGAGGAGGAAAAATGGAGGATAACAAAAGACACGAACAGCCGCTGACGATCACCAGTGTCGGAGATATAGCGATACTTGAACGTATGGGCTACAAAGTAACTATCGACATAGACAAAGGGATGCTTTACTACGAAAAAGAATCCCCCGAACAGCCGTGAACTGCACGAGGGAAAGCTATAATGTTCAAAACTATTGTAACACATGTTTGTCGGAAGGGAAAGACCGATATTTATATTAAGGGGAGGTATATGCGCATCTTAAGAAGGTTCGTAGTGACGTTGTGTGGGGCAACGTTACTGCTCGCGACGCCCGTTCGGGCAAATACTCCAATTAAGATACAGGTGACGTGTTACGCGGAACCTGGTAAGACTTACTCCGGTACAGATCGTACTGAGGGGATTGTTGCTGCCAAAAAAGAGTGGCAGGGGTGTGTCGTTAACGTCTGGAAAGTGGGCAAAGATGACAATCCGGGTGAATTTTTGGGAATTTATGAGGTTCTCGATGTAGGATACGGGCATTCCATGGAATACTCAGGACTCCATTCGGAACTTGAGGGCTACGAGGGAAAACCTCTCGGAACAATCGAATCCGGACTGACTATTGATTTCAGACAGCCGGATTATTCCGCCTGCGTGGATTTCATGAAAGATACATTTACAGGAGGAGGGACAACCGGATCAGAGGTGTTCATCCAGATCGTGAGAGGTGAAGGATGACAAATTTCGAGCAGAAAATGAACGGAGCCGTAAAGGCAATTGACCGGAGAAAAGTAAAGAGGTTCGTGGATCCGAGGGATGGGAAAGTCTATGAGGATATTACGGACTTCTGGAATGAAACATATTACGAAGATTTCATAACAGACGGGGAGTTGGATGCTGCCATCTCCCTGATGCAGAACTCGAAGTAAACCGGAGACGCGGAAGCGGTCTCTTTAGAGGAAGGTTCAAGTAAAGGCGGCAATTTGGGAGGTATGTCATGCATAATAGCACAAGTCTATTGCTGGATGAATACCCTGTCCTGTTTTCAGCAAAGCTGGCAGCGGAGATAGGGTTGAATGAAGCTATTCTTTTACAGCAGATCAATTACTGGATAAAAAGGACGAACAATGTCCGGGACGGCTACAAATGGGTCTATAACAGCGTCAGTCAGTGGGCGAAGCAGCTTCCTTTTTTCTCGGAAAGCACGATAAAAAGGACCATAAAATCACTGAAGGACAAAGAGCTCATAATAACCGGCTCTTATAACGTCAAGAATTTCGACAAGACAAGCTGGTACCGCATAAATTACGAAGCGCTGAATGAGCTTGCTGAAAAAATGGAAGAGGATCCTGAAGAGGATTATCCGGAAAATGATGAAAGTGTGGACTATCGATTGGTTCAAAATGACCCAATGGATAGTGTCAAAATGGTACCGTCCGATAGTGTCAATTTGAACCGACCAATACCAAAGACTACAACAAAGACTACAACAAAGAATAGCATGGATAGCTCCGAGCTCACAAAAGTGACCTCAGAGCCGGAAGCTCCGCTCGCAGATGTTGAACCTATTCTGACGAATAAAGGTGAGGAATGGAGACCTACTCAGGAAGAGTACGAAGCATTCTGCAGATACCATCCGAATGTTGATGTAAAAGCGGAGATTGTGAAAATGGCTTCCTGGGCATTCGGGAATCCGAAAAAGCGAAAGACTTCCAGCGGTATGCGTAAGTTTGTAACCACATGGCTTGATAGGGAACAGGACAGGAACAGGGGAAGCTCTGCTCCAAGATCCGGAACTCAGGTATCAAAAACCGAGAGAACCAGAAGTGAGATGAACCGAATTTTTGAAGAAATGAGGTCAGAAACATGAAGACAGTCGAGTTAAGCGATATTGAAAACATCTTCAATCAGTTTGTTGCGGCTTATGGGAGTAAATTCAGTCTTCCGACAAAGGAGACTGTAGAGCTCTGGGTCGATATTTTTAAGGACTGCAAACAGGAAACATTCAATAAGGCCGTCATGGAATGCATCAAGAAATGCGCATTTCCGCCTGCAATCTCAGATGTATGGCAGGCATACTCAGCCTTGTACGACAAGGAAGAAGACAATCTCATTCAGTTAAAGCAGTGGTGGGAAGTCATGAAGGGGGTATATCCGGCCGATATGCGAGATCCGCTCGCGGGGCAGTATCTGTTTTATGCAGTAGATCAGCTTGAGGGACAGGATGAAAAAATGGCATTCATGCAGAATGTTTCGCATGAAGTCCATAAGTACGTTGAAAACCATGATGTGAACGAACTTCCGTATCTCAGTACCTGCATTAGAGAGGTGATTTGGGGTGAGCAGACAGGCGGAACTTAAGGCCATAGGCTGCATACTTTATGACAACAACGTTATCGGGAAATGTCCTTATCTCTCAGCAGAGATGTTCACGGACGACCTTTCACGGACAATATTTCAAAAGTCCTTAGAACTACTGAGACGAAGCAAAAAGGTTTCATACCAGACGCTGGCGACGGTCTGTGCGGACAAGATTGACAAGCTTGAGCTTGAAAAAATCCTGGCAAACTGTGTCCAGAGCATAGGATATGCGGATGAAATAGGCGAATATGCTGCAGATATTCTTGAAGACTATCGAGCAGGTCAGTACGGAGCATTCCTGAAGCAGGTGA